>NZ_SMJY01000019.1:0-49398 GCF_004348355.1 Micromonospora sp. KC721
CCGCCCCTCCGCCGGTCCCACCGGTGGTCCCACCGTGCCGGACGTCGTTGGTGCCGACTTCGAGAAGGCCCGCGACGAACTGCGCGACCGGAAACTGGGCTGGCGGTTCATCTTCGGTACCGGAAACGGACGCGAGGTGGTGCGGACCGTGCCGGCGGCGGACGCGCCGGTGACCCGGGGAACCACCGTCCAGGTGTACGTGGCGGGTCCGGCGCCGCAGGTCGAGGTGCCGGACCTCGACGACGAGGACTGCGCCGACGTCGCCAGGGAACTGGGTGAGCTGGGCCTCTACCCCCGCTATCCGAGCGGGCGTGCCGGCACGGTCAGCGCCCAGGATCCGCTGGCCGGCGCCACCGCGCGCTGGAACGACCAGGTCTCCGTCACCTGCACGCCGGAGCAGGACTGACCGCGCTGCCCAACCGATTGCGACGTGGCGGCCGCCACCAGCCGGGCGGCACGGCGCGCTGATCCCGGCGGATGGTGACCTGGCCCGTTACCGTGAACGGGCGAGGCCACGACGCCTGCCCGTCGGGAGGGGACGCGCGATGAGCGACGACCGCCAGGAGCCACTCCCCGACGACGCGACGCGGCGGCTGCCGCGGCCGGGCGACGCCACCGCCCGGCAGGAACCGGTGGACGCGACGCGGCCGCTTCCGCCGGCCGACGCCACCCCGTCCGAGCCGACGACCCCGGCCGTCTGGTCGGGCCGGGCCGGTGTGCCGACGCCGCGACCGCCCGATCATGTCGAACCGGTCTGGTACGGCGAGGAGCAGCCCGGACGCCGCTGGTGGACCCCGATCCTGCTCGGGATCCTGGCCCTGCTTCTCTTCGCCGCCCTGGCAGCCGGTGTCTGGCTGGCGCTGCGCGCCACCGACGAGCGGAACGAGGTTCCGACCCCGCCCCCCGCGCCGACCAGCGCGCCGGTGACCACGGCCGCGCCGACCAGCGTCGCGCCGAGCAGCGCACCGGCCAGCACCGCATCGACCACCGAGGCCGTCCAGGTGCCGATGCCGCCCCTGGTCGGGCTGCCCAGGGCGACGGCCGAGCGGATCCTGCAGCGGCTCGACCTGTCGTACCGGGTCGAGACCCGGGAGTCGTCCGGGCAGGTGCCGGGCACGGTGGTCGAGACCGACCCGGAGGCCGGCGCGCCGGTACAACCCGGCGAGGAGGTGACCCTGGTGGTCGCCGGAGCGCCGTCCCCACCCCCGTCCCCGTCCACCGGTGCGCCGCCGGAGCCGACCACCGGGGCGACGACCGCGACGCCCTGACCGCCGTTCACCATCGCCGGCGTCTGCTGCCCACCACGGCCAACCCGACCAGCGAGGCGATCAACCCGAGCGATCCGGCCCAGAACAGTGACCGGCTGAGTGCCTGCCGCTGGTCGATCGCGGATCGTCGTGCCGGTGCCCCGGCGACGGCCTCCTCGCCCCCGCCGGCGCCCGGCTCGATGCCGCTGGTTCGGGATGCGCCGGCGACCGGACCACCGACGACACCCGGTCCGGTGTCGGCTCCGGGCCGGATGCCATCGGGTGGGACGTGGGCCGGGACGTCGTGGTGACCGTTGTCGGAGGCGACCGGGTCGTCCGCGATGCCGAGGCGCTCGCTGTCGGGCGGGTCCTCGACGACGGTGATCTCGGGCGCCGGGACCGGTTCGGTCAGCCGGGTCGCCGACTCGGCCGGGTACCGCACCAGCACGACGAGCGTGAGGGCGGCACCGGCCAGCGCCAACAGAGCGAAGGTGTAACCGGTACGGGATCTGTGGTTCCGCCGCGCGGCGGGCATCTCGAGCATGGCCATCCCAGGTTCAGGGTCCGGGACGCGCGGGGTGGTGACTCTCGCCGGGGTGGGCGTACCGAGTCTATGGCGACGGCACGCCTCCCGGCGGGATAACGGCGGAGCTCAGCCCACCGCGACCGGCGCACGGTTGAGCGGCCGCCGGGGCCGTACGGTGGGTGCCGGTCGCGGCGCGGGCGCCGCCTGGAGGGTCCGCAGGCCGGCCTGCTGGACGAAGATCGACCGCCGGCTGACCGCGTCCCCCGCCGCGTTCAACTCGTAGCCGTCGAGCCAGAGCCAACCGTCGTAGGTCGGCCAGTCGAGTACCCGGATGACCCGGAACCTGATGGGCCGGATGAACTGGACACTCGCCGCGCGAGTCACGTGCAGTACGTCACCGGAGCGGGGAAGCACATGGGCTCCTGGGGAGGAATGGCCGGCGTCGGCGCCGACCGAATCGATCAGAGGGAGGGTTGGTGCGGGCCCATGACCGGGTGGTGCCCGGTGGGCCGGTGGAAGCTGGTGCTGGTCGGGCCGTGCTCTGCTGGTGGCGGATCGCCACCCGACCAGCACCCGGTTGCTCCCGGGCGTCGTGCCCGTCGCCGCAGCCCACGAAGGCGTACGGCGGCGGATGCCTACCCCGGGGCAGGTTCCGTGGCGATCGGCGTGGGCCGCCCGACCGGCTCGCCGCCGGTGGGTTCGCCACGGCGGGAGATCGTCCGGAGACGGTGAGTGACCCGAGCCATACGGACAGAGTGCATCAGGGTCGTGCGACATGCAAGTTGCACGTCGACTTTTGCCGATAGGTGAGCGTGACACGTGAACAAGGCGCTTGAAGACGTCGACCCCGGAGCGGCAGACTGGACGCCGGTTTCGCCCGACGCGGCCGGTCGACGACCGGCACCACCCCCTGCCGCGAACGATCGCCCGCCATCCGGTCGCGCCCTCGGCGGGTGTCGACGCAGGCGCGAGCGACCGGAGGTAACCGGGTGAGCGCGAGGAAGCAGGGTTCCCGTCCCGCGACCCGCGGAGCTGCGCGGTGAGCGAGCGGCGCAGCCCCACGATCCGGCGACGGCGGCTGGGCGCGGAACTGCGCCGGCAGCGCGAGAGCGCCGGGATCACCATCGAGGCCGTCGCCGAGCAGCTCGAATGCTCCGCCTCGAAGATCTCCCGGATCGAGACCGGTCACACCTCCGCCACGCCCCGCGACGTGCGGGACATGCTGCGGATCTACGGCGTGGTCGGCGCGGAGAGCGACGAACTTGTACAGATCGCCCGGGAGGCCCGCCAGAAGGGGTGGTGGCACCCGTACAGCACGGTGCTGGTCGGGGCGTACGTCGGGCTGGAGGCGGCAGCCAGCTCGATCAGGGCGTACGAGCAACAGGTGGTGCCGGGCCTGCTGGAGACCGAGGAGTACGCCAGCGCGATGATCCGGGCGGCCCGCCCGGACTTCACCGCCGACCAGGTGCAACAACGGGTGCGTGTCCGTCTGGGGCGTCAGTCGTTGTTGACCCAGGACGATCCGGTCGATCTGTGGGTGGTGCTCGACGAGGCGGTGCTGAGTCGGCCGGTGGGTGGCGACGAGGTCATGCGTGGTCAACTCAGACGGCTGGTGGAGGTGGCCGAACTGCCGAAC
Source organism: Micromonospora sp. KC721 (assembly GCF_004348355.1). NCBI lineage: Bacteria > Bacillati > Actinomycetota > Actinomycetes > Micromonosporales > Micromonosporaceae > Micromonospora > Micromonospora sp. KC721. The sequence continues at coordinate 3,410 of NZ_SMJY01000019.1, forward strand.
GTGACGATGCAGGTCCTGCCCTTCGAGGTGGGTGCGCATGCCGGCATGGACGGCACGTTCACCATTCTCAGCTTCCCAGAATCCGGTGATCCCGATGTCGTGTACGCGGAGAACGCCACGGGTGGGCTCTTCCTGGAGAAGAGCGACGAACTTCAGAAGTACAGTTTCATCTTCGATCACATTCGGGCAGCGGCCATTCGCCCGGAGGAATCCATAGCTCACATCGCAAAACTGGCAGAGGAGCCGCTGTGGAAATGGCGACCAAGGAGTACCCCGTGGACCTGACGCAGGCGACGTGGTTCAAGAGCTCGAAGAGCGGGCCGAACTGCGACAACTGCGTCGAGGTGGCGTACGTGACGGGGGCGGTCGGGGTTCGGGACTCGAAGGACAAGACGGGCCCGGCCCTGGTCTTCGCTTCGGGCGACTGGCACGCCTTCGTCGCCGGCGCGCGGAGCGGCGCGTTCATCACACACTGACCAACGCAGCGTGGCGTTGAGACGGGCCGGCCGGGATCTCCCGGCCGGCCCGTCGCCACATCCGTCCCGTCTCGTTGAACCCCTCGTACGGCGCTGGTCGACCGCACCAGGGATCGGCAACCGAGCGAGGCAGGCGAGACGGATGACGACGATCGGTTCAGACAACCTCACCAACGGCCCCGGGAAGACCGAGCGGTTCGGCGGCAAGTACCGCGGCGCGCGCCGGGACACCGTGCTGACGGAGGTCGTGTCCTCCGACCCCGAGATCGGCGGACGGGATTCCGGCCCCGCCGCGTCCGAACCGGTCGGGCCGCTGTCGTTGCCCTCGCTCGACCCGAACCCGCTCACCGAGCCGTCGTTCCCGCCGACCGGCTGGCCGATCGGCACCAGCGACTCGCTGGTCGACCACCCGCTGCTGCGCGGCCTGCTGTTGGAGTTGCCGCCCAGGGGCAGCGTCCCACCGCCGGGCTGGCTGGACCGCTGGTTCGAGGCGACCCGGGCGATCCTCGAACTGCTATACGTGCAGGGCTCCAGCCGGTCGCGCTGACCCCGGCGCCGTCGCCAGCGTCAGGGCCGGCGGCAATGCCCGCTCGGCGAGGCGGTTGTGCCGGAGCGCGTGGCGTACCCCGATCGCGATGACCACCAGCGCGCCGACCGTGATGGCCGGGCCGGTCCTGCCCGGGCCGGCGGTGAGATCGACCCCGACGGTCGCCAGCAGCGGCGGCACCGTGGCCAGGGCCGTCACCTGCACCGGCAGGACGATCAGCGGGTGCGCCGCGGTCGCCCGCAGGCCGTACGGCGCGGGGGTGTCGGGGGCGGTTGCCAGGGCCTGCGCGCCGCGGCGCAGCCGACGGGCGCGGCGTACCGCGCAGACCGCGACCACGATCCCGGGTACGGCCGCCACCGTCACGCCCGCCGCGGCCCGGTCGGCGAGGGTGTCGCCGGTGCTCGCCAGGTCGGTCAGGAGCACCGCCGCGGTCGCGCCGAGGCCGGTCAGGGTCAGGGCGAGCAGCCATCCGGTACGCCGACGCAGCGCCCGCGCGCGATCCAACCGGGGCAGTCCGTCCGCCACTATTCCGGCGGCCAGCCACACCACGGCGATCGGGGCCAGGACGACGAGCTGACTCTCCATACCGGACAGCTTTTCCCTTCTTCGACGTCGGCGAATCCGGGGAGGCCCCCGGTCGGACCCGGACCGGCGTCCCGTAGGGGATCCATCCCGTCGGTGTTATGGACCAACCGGCATCTGGGCGGATGCCCTTCCAGCCGCCACCCTCTAGGCATCGGCATTCATTGATCCGCCCGACCGTGGCGGGCGACCGTGGGTGACCGGTCGAAGGAGGTAGAGGATGTCTCTCGTACACAGATCCGTGCTCGTCGGGGTGGCCGCTCTGGCGATGGCCGCGGCCGCCGCACCGGCGGCGGCGGCCGAGCCGGTCGGGGCGATCCGCGCCGCGGGTGGCCCCACCGCCGTGGTGGACAGCTACATCGTCGTCCTGAAGGACAGCGCCGTCGCCCGCAGCCGGGTCGGCGACACCGCGCGGAAACTGGCCGGTCGGCATGGCGGCAGCGTCGCCCGCACCTACGCCGCGGCGCTGCGCGGCTTCGAGGTACGGATGGACGCGCGGGCCGCCGCCCGCCTCGCCGCCGACCCCAGCGTGGCGTACGTCGAGCAGAACCACACCGTCTCGATCGCTGGTACGCAGACCAACCCGCCGTCCTGGGGCCTGGACCGGATCGACCAGCGGAACCTGCCGCTGAACAGCTCGTACACGTACCCGAACACGGCGAGCAACGTGACGTCGTACATCATCGACACCGGCATCCGGACGACGCACTCGGACTTCGGCAGCCGGGCGACCTGGGGCACCAACACCGCCGACAGCAACAACACCGACTGCAACGGTCACGGCACGCACGTTGCCGGCACCGTCGGCGGCGCGGCGTACGGCGTCGCCAAGGCGACCCGGCTGGTGGCCGTCAAGGTGCTCAACTGCCAGGGCAGCGGCACCAACGCCGGGGTCATCGCCGGCATCGACTGGGTCACCGCGAACGCGGTCAAGCCCGCCGTCGCCAACATGAGCCTGGGCGGCGGGGCGAGCACGGCCACCGACAACGCGGTGATCAACTCGATCAATTCCGGCATCACCTACGCCGTCGCCGCCGGCAACGGCAACTCCGTGGGCGTCCGGCAGAACGCCTGCAACTACTCCCCGGCCCGGGCCGCGCCGGCCATCACCGTCGGCGCCACCCAGAACAACGACGCCGCCGGGAGCTTCTCCAACTTCGGCACCTGCGTGGACATCCTGGCGCCGGGCGTGAACATCACGTCCGCCTGGCACACCAACGACACCGCGACCAACACGATCAGCGGCACCTCGATGGCGTCACCGCACGTCGCCGGGGTCGCGGCCCTGGTGCTCTCGGCCAACCCGTCGTGGACCCCGCAACAGATCCGGGACTACCTGGTCAACAACGCCACCCCGGACGTGGTCACGAACGTGGGCACCGGTACCCCGAACCGGCTGCTCTACGTGGTGAACGGCGACACCCCGCCGCCGACCAACGACTTCTCGGTCTCGGTGTCGCCGACCTCCGGCTCGACCGCGCCGGGCGGTTCGGTCACCGCCACCGTGGCGACCGCCACCACCAACGGCGCCGCCCAGTCGGTGAGCCTGTCGGCCAGCGGGCTGCCCGCCGGTGCGACCGCCTCGTTCAGCCCGGCCACGGTCACCTCCGGCGGGTCGTCGACGCTCACCATCTCCACCTCGGCGAGCACGCCGGCCGGCACGTACCCGGTGACCGTGACCGGCACCGCCACCTCCGGCACCCGGACCGCGACGTACTCGTTGACCGTCACCGGCACCAGCACCGGCTGCACGGGCAGCAACGGCACGGACGTGGCGATCCCGGACGGCGGCTCGGCGGTCTCCAGCGCGATCGTGATCGCCGGGTGCGCCCGCAACGCGTCGGCGACCTCCGCGGTCGCGGTGGACATCGTCCACACCTACCGCGGTGACCTGGTTATCGACCTGATCGCCCCGGACGGCTCGGCGTACCGGCTGAAGAACAGCAGCATCTTCGACGGCGCCGACAACATCAACACCACGTACAGCGTGAACCTGTCCGGTGAGGCGGCGGACGGCACCTGGCGCCTCCAGGTGCGTGACGTCTACTCCGGCGACACCGGCCACATCAACACCTGGACGCTGACGCTCTGACACCCGGGTACGACGAGGCCCCTTCCGCCGTCGGGCGGAGGGGGCCTCGGTGTGGGTACCGGATCAGACCGCGAAGGTCGACGGGCGCTCGGTGGCCGGGGCCGGCGGCCGGGCCTTCCACACGCCGGTCTTCTGCGCGGCGAGCCGGGCCAGGTAGGCGGGGTTGAGGATGACGTACCGGCGCCAGAGCCGCTTCGGCTCCAGACCCAGCCGCCAGAACCACTCCAACCCGGCCCGCTGCATCCACGGCGGCGGCTGCTTCAGCAGGCCGGCGTGGTAGTCGAAGGCCGCGCCGACCGCCATCAGCGGCATGTCGAGCAGCGGTCGCATGGCGTACGTGAAGACCTCCTGGCGCGGGCAGCCGAGCCCGACCAGAACGAGCCGGGCGCCGCTGGCCCTGATCCGGTCGGCGATCTCGACGTCCTCCCCGGGGCGGACCGCGCGGAACTTCGACGGCTCCACTCCGGCGATCTTGAGGCCGGGGAACTTCCGCTCCAGCGCCGGGATGAGCCGGGCCAGCGTCTCCTCGGTGGAGCCGTAGAGGTAGACCGGCAGGCCCTCCTCGGCGAAGCGGTTGAGGACGTGCAGGGTGAGCAGCGGGCCGTAGACCCGGTCGGTGAGCCCGGCGTGGTGCAGCAGGTTGAGCGCCCAGCGCACCGGCTGCCCGTCCGGGGTGACCACGTCGAAGGAGTTCAGCCGGGCGTTGTGCGCCGGGTCGAGCACCCCGGTCATCACCCCGTGCACAGCCAGCGCGGTCAGCGCCAGCGGCCGGCGTTCCCGGGCCGCCGCGACCACCTGCTCGGTCGCCGAGGCGTAGTCGGTGGCGTCGACCAGGACGCCGAGGACGTTGCGCTTGCCCTGTCCGCTCATGCCTGTGGCACCCACTTGTCGACGTTGGCCTCGTAGATCTCCCGCATGATCATCGGTACGTCGTAGACCTGCTTCCAGTCCGGGTAGTCGGCCTGGAACGCCTCGTTCGAGCCGATCCACCACTTGTGGTCGCCGACCCGGTTCGCCTCGACGTACTCGGTGATCATCTCGTGGCCGGTGATCTGCTCGGCCAGGATGATGGCCTCCCGCATGGAGGTGTTGGAGTGCCGGCCGCCGCCGAGGTTGTAGACCGCTGCCGAGCGGGGGGCACGGAAGAACGCCTCGAAGGCCGAGACCACGTCCGAGCTGTGGATGGCGTCCCGGACCTGCTTGCCCTGCCAGCCGTAGATCTTGTACGTGCGACGTTCCATGTTGGCCCGCACGACGTACCCGAGGAAGCCGTGCAGTTCGGTGGCGGAGTGCGCCGGGCCGGTCAGCGTGCCGCCCCGGAAGCAGGCGGTGCGCATGTCGAAGTAGCGGCCGTACTCCTGCACCATGACGTCCGCGGCGACCTTCGAGGCGCCGAAGATCGAGTGCAGGCAGGAGTCGATGGACATGTCCTCCCGGATGCCCTGCTCGTACGGGTGCCCCGGTTCGATCTCCCAGCGGGTCTCCAACTCCACGAAGGGCAGGCTGTTCGGCCGGTCGCCGTAGACCTTGTTCGTCGAGCAGTGAATCACCGGCGCCTCGACGCAGTGTTCCCGCACGTTCTGCAGGATGTTGAGGGTGCCGCCGGCGTTGACGTCGAAGTCGGTGAACGGATCGCGGACCGCCCAGTCGTGCGACGGCTGCGCGGCGGTGTGGATCACCACGGCGATGTCCTGGCCGTACCGGGCGAAGAGCGTCGCCAGCGCGTCCCGGTCGCGGATGTCGATGCTGTGGTGCGCGTACGCCGACCCCAGCTCGTCGGTCAGTCGCCGGACGTTCCACGCGGTCGACGCCTCGGCGCCGAAGAACTCCTGCCGCATGTCGTTGTCGATGCCGACCACGTCCAGGCCGAGACCGGCGAAGTGCCGGACCGCCTCGGAACCGATCAGACCGCCCGACCCGGTCACCAACGCGACACTCACACGCCACTCCTCAGTAGGAGGCTGGGAAACCACCGGAGCATAGCGTGACGTCCGGCACGCCCCGATACGTCCGCTCGGCTCCCGACACACAACAAGGGCCCCGCACTCGCGGAGCCCTTATCGATCTGGTGGGGAAGGGGGGAGTTGAACCCCCACGCCCTTTCGGGCACACGGACCTGAACCGTGCGCGTCTGCCATTCCGCCACTTCCCCGTGGCTTTGACCTCGAACACTGTAGCCGGTGCCGAGCCCGCTGTCGTGAGCGGGGCCGGAGATCGGCGTGCCCTCCGTCGTGCCCCGATCGGCTACGCTCCGTGGAGCGGTCACCGTTCGCGGCGGACGAAACAGTAGCACGTCCGAGGCACTACCGGAGAACGGGCCGCCACGAGGCCGCCGAGCGGCGCGCGAGCTGCATGCGCGCCGGACGGATACCATCATGTCCTCGGGACCCGAGGAGGAGCCGGTGAGCGTGCTGCAACGCTTCGAGAAGCGATTGGAAGGCCTGGTGGAAGGGGCCTTCGCCAAGGTCTTCAAAGGGGTGGTCCACCCCGTGGAGATCCTCAACGCCATGCAGCGGGAGGCCGAGGCGCACAAGGCCATCCTGGCTGGTGGGCGCACGTTGGTGCCGAACCGCTACGTGATCGATCTCTCGCCCTACGACCACAGCCGTCTCGCGCCGTACGCCGCCGCGCTGGCCCAGGAGTTGGCCCAGTCCCAGGCGGAGTTCATCGGCGAGCAGGCCTGGACGGTCTACGGCGACGTGATCGTCGAGATCGAGCGCGGCGAGGGGCTGGACACCGGCATGTTCCGGGTCACCGCCGAGGTCTACACCGGTGGCGAGGTGGCACCGGTCTCCGCGCCCGGCGGCTACGACGCCGGCCCGCCGGCGTACCCGTCGTACGACCAGGGCGGCGGCTACGGCCCGCCCCCCGGGCACGGCGCCGGCCGAAACATCCGCCTGGTCTCCGGCGACGGCCGCACCTACCCGCTGCAGATGGGCTCGACGGTGATCGGTCGTGGCGACCAGGCGAACCTGCGCCTGCCCGACGTCGGAATCTCCCGGCGACACGCCCGGCTGGACTTCGACGGCGGGCAGGTCGTGCTGACCGACCTCGGGTCGACCAACGGCACCATGGTCAACGGTCAGCGGGTCTCCGCGGTCGCCCTCAACCCCGGCGACATGATCCAGCTCGGCACCACCACCCTGACCTTCCGCGTGGACGGCTGACCCGCCTTGCCGGAACTCGTGATCACCGTCGCCCGGTTCGGGTTTCTCATCCTGCTGTGGGTCTTCGTGTTCACGGTGGTCGGCGTGATCCGCCGTGACCTCTTCGCAGGAGCTCGGTCGGGCCGGCTGGTGGCTGCGCCACGGGGGGTCGGCGCCACGACGCAGCAGGCGGGGAAGCCGGCGAAGGCGAAGCGGGGCAGGGCCGCGCACCAGTTGGTCGTCACCGCCGGGCAGCTCGCCGGCACCCGGATCACCCTGGGTGAGGCGCAGATCACCATCGGTCGGGCCGAGGACTCCACCCTCGTGATCACGGACGACTACGCCTCAGCCCGGCATGCTCGGTTGGTGCCCCGCGACGGCCAGTGGTTCGTCGAGGACCTCGGATCGACTAACGGCACGTACCTGGATCGCGCTAAGGTCACCGGACCGACCCCCGTCCCCCTCGGCGTGCCGATCCGTATCGGCCGCACTTCCCTCGAATTACGGCCATGACTCTGACCCTGCGCTACGCGGCCCACAGCGACCGCGGTCTGATCCGTGACGGAAACCAGGACTCCGTCTACGCCGGGCCGCGGCTTCTCGCCGTCGCCGACGGCATGGGCGGCATGGCCGCCGGTGACGTCGCCAGCAACATCGTCATCGGCGCCATGGCACCGCTCGACGAGGACGTCCCCGGGGACGCTCTCGTCGACGCGCTGCGCCAGGCCGTCGGCACCGCCAATCAGCAGCTCCGCGACACCGTGGACGCCAACCCGCAGCTGGAGGGGATGGGCACCACGCTCACTGCCACCCTCTTCTCCGGCAGCAAGCTCGGTATGGTCCACATCGGTGATTCCCGGGCCTACCTGCTGCGCAACGGCGAGTTCGCGCAGATCACCAAGGACGACACCTACGTCCAGATGCTCGTGGACGAGGGGCGGATCAGCGCCGAGGAGGCGAGCAGCCATCCCCAGCGTTCGCTGCTCACCCGCGCCCTCGACGGCCGGGACATCGACCCGGAGTACAGCGTCCGCCAGGTGCTGCCCGGCGACCGGTACCTGATCTGCAGCGACGGCCTCTCCGGTGTGGTCAGCGCGGACACCATCGCCGACACGATGCGGGAGTACGCCGACCCGCAGCAGTGCGTCGAGCGCCTGGTGCAGCTCGCGCTGCGTGGCGGTGGACCGGACAACATCACGGTGATCATCGCGGACGCCACCGACCAGGACATCGTCGAAGCCGCTCCGATCGTGGGCGGTGCCGCCTCGCGGGACCGCGGCATGGCCACCTCCGCCGACGGGTCCACTCCGGCAGCCCGCGCCTCCGCGCTCTCCGCCCCGCGCCCGCCCGTGCCCGAGGACGACGACCCGGCGGCCAAGGACGACGAGCCGGACCGACCGCGTCGCCGGCCGTTGCGCACCCTGGCGATGCTGCTGGCGCTGCTGGTCATCCTCGGCGGTGGCGTCTTCGCCGGCTGGAGCTACACCCAACGGCAGTACTACGTCGGGGCGACCGAGGAGGGGCAGTTGGCGGTCTTCCGCGGGGTGCCCGGCCAGGTCGCCGGCCTCGACCTCTCCGAGGTGCACTCGAAGAGCCAGGCCCGGCTGGACGACCTGACCCTCGCCGCCCAGGAGCAGGTCAAGCAGGGTATCCAGGCCAAGAACGAACCGGACGCGCAGCGCCAGCTGGCCGAGTTGACCAACGACGACCCGACCAATCCCAACCTCAAGCCGATCTGCCCGCCGAGCCCGGGCATGTTGGTCACCGCCTCCCCTGTCGCCCAGCCCAGCAACACACCGACCCCGGGAGCGACGGCGAGCCCCAGACCGGCCGGCAGCCCCACGCCCCTGGCCACCGTCACCCCGACCACCACTCCCGACGTCTCGGCCTCCGACGCCGCCCCGCCTGCCGCGGACCCGGCCGGCTGCCGGTCGCCTGAGTGAACGTCGGCTGAGAGCCCGAGGACCGATCCGTGACCGCAGCGGCCGTACCGGCAGCCTCGCCCGCCACGACGGGCGAGCAGCCCGGCGTACGCCTGGCCCGGTCCCGGCGCAACTCGGAGCTGTCCCTGCTGCTGCTGGCGATGGTGCTGGTGGCGGCGTACGGGGCGATCGTCGAGGCGAACATGCTCGACACGGTCACCCCCGACTTCTGGATGCCGGCCGCGGTGCTGACCGTGCTCTTTCTCGGCCTGCACCTGGCGGTCCGCTTCCTCGCGCCGTTCGCCGACCCGGTGCTGCTGCCGGCGGTGGCGCTGCTCAACGGTCTCGGTGTGGGCTTCCTGCGCCGGCTCGACCTGGCCAAGGCGGCCCCGGCCGAACGGGAGACCCTGGCCATCTTCGCCGGCACCGGCGGTCGCCAGCTCGCCTGGACGCTCGCCTCGGTGGTGCTGGCCGCCGGGCTGCTCGCCCTGATCCGCGACCACCGCGCGGTCTCCCGGTACGCGTACACCCTGGGCCTGGCCGGCATCGTGCTGGTGATGATCCCGGCGGTGCTGCCCGGCCGGTTCTCCGAACAGAACGGTGCCAAGCTGTGGATCAAGTTCGGCGACAGTTTCTCGATCCAGCCCGGTGAGTTCGCGAAGCTGGCGCTGCTGGTCTTCTTCGCCTACTACCTGGTCCGCAAGCGCGAGGTGCTGTCGCTGGCCAGCCGCCGGTTCCTCGGCATCGACTTCCCCCGCGGCCGCGACCTCGGCCCCGTGGTGGTGGTCTGGCTGATCAGCCTCCTGGTGCTGGTCTTCGAGAAGGACCTGGGCACCTCGCTGCTGTACTTCGGCATGTTCGTGGTGACCCTGTACATCGCCACCGAACGGGTCAGTTGGTTGCTGATCGGTCTGGTCCTCTTCTTCGGCGGGGCCTACCTCGCCTACGTGCTCGGCAGCACGATCGGTGGACCGTTCGCGAACTTCTACGACCGGGCCGAGATCTGGCTGGACCCGTTCGCCGAGCCGCACGACCGGGGCTACCAGCTCGTGCAGGGGCTGCTCGCGCTCGGTACCGGGGGCCTGTTCGGTGCCGGGCCGGGCGACGGCCAGCCCGGCCTGCTGCCCGAGGTGTCGAACGACTTCATCTTCGCGGGCATCGGCGAGGAGATCGGGCTCTTCGGCCTCTCCGCGCTACTGGTGATCTACCTGCTGATCGTCGAGCGGGGGCTGCGGGCGGCCCTGGCGGTCCGGGACTCGTTCGGCAAGCTGCTGGCCGGTGGCCTGGCGTTCACCCTCGGGCTCCAGGTCTTCGTGATCGTCGGCGGGATCAGCAAGCTCATCCCGCTGACCGGGCAGACCACGCCGTTCCTCTCCGCCGGTGGCTCGTCGCTGATGGCGAACTGGCTGCTCATCGCCGTGCTGCTCCGGGTCTCCGACGCCGCGCGCCGCCCGGTGACGCAGGCCCGAGGCCCCGCGGCCCGCCCCGGCGGCGGCCCGCCGGAGCAGCTGCATGGCGCCCCCACGGAGGTGATCCGCCCGTGAACGCGCCCCTGCGCCGCGTCGGCGTCGTCGTCATGGTCCTGTTCGGCCTGCTCTTCGCGAACCTCAACTGGATCCAGGCCTACAAGGCCGACGAGTACCGCAACAGCGACTACAACGGTCGGGTCCAGGTGGCCGAGTACGAGCGCCGACGCGGCAACATCGAGGCCGGCGGCACCGCCTTCGCCACCAGCAAGGAGACCGACGGCAAGCTGCGCTACCAGCGCACCTACCCCGGCGGGGCGAAGTACGCGCACGTGCTCGGCTACAAGCCGGTCAACCTCGCCGACACCGGCATCGAGCGGACGGAGAACGACTTCCTCGCCGGCACCAGCGACGCGCTGATCGCCAGCCGGATCAAGGACATGCTCACCGGGGACGAGACCGGTGGCGGCAATGTGTTGCTGACCCTCTCCAAGCGCGCCCAGGACACCGCGTACGACCAGCTGCGCAACAACCGCAACGGGGTGAAGAAGGGCGCGGCGATCGCCATCGACCCGCGGACCGGCGCGGTGCAGGCGCTGGTCTCGATGCCCAGCTTCGACCCGAACCCGCTGGCGAGCCACGACACCGGGGCGGCCAGTGCCGCGTACAACAAGCTGGAGGCCGACCCGGATCGGCCGCTGACGAACCGGGCGCTGGCGGAGACCCTGCCGCCCGGCTCCACCTTCAAGATCGTGGTGGCGGCGGCGGCCCTGGAGAACGGGGTCACCAAGGAGACCCAGATCCCGGCCGGCGCGAGCTGGACGCCACCGACCTCCGGCACGCCGATCCGCAACGCCGCCGCGTCGATCTGCCCCGAATCCCAGGTCACCCTGATGGATGCGGTCACCGAGTCGTGCAACACCGGGTTCGCGCAGCTCGGCGTTCGGCTCGGCGCCGACAAGCTCAAGGAGAAGGCCCGCCAGTTCGGCTTCGAGCAGGACGATCTGACCGTCGGCCAACTCAACGCTGACGGATCGTCCGTGGCGCCCAGCCGGACGGGTGCCATGCAGGCGCCGGGCGGGGAGACCGACCCGGCGGCGCTGGCGCAGTCCTCGATCGGGCAGCGGGACGTCAAGATGACCCCGTTGCAGGGCGCGCTGATCGCCGCGGCGGTCGCCAACGACGGCAAGCAGATGCGGCCGTATCTGGTCAAGCAGCTCCTCGGCCCGGACCGCACCAGCAACTACTACAACGCCGACCCCCGCGAGCTGCGCCGGCCGGTCAGCAGCCAGGTCGCGTCGGACCTGCGGGACATGATGGTCTCCGTGGTGGAGAACGGCACCGGCGAGAGTGCGAACTTCGACGGCTACACCGTCGGCGGCAAGACCGGCACCGCCCAGTCGGGCCCGGACACCCCCGACCACGGCTGGTTCATCGGGTTCGCCCTCGACCGCAACGGCACTCCGGTCTCCGCGGTCTGTGTGCTGCTGGAGGAGGCGGGCAGCGGCGGCAGCCGCGAGGCCGCCCGGATCGGCGGCCGGATCATGCAGGCGGCCGTCGCCGACTCCGGGGGCCGCTGACATGCTCTCTCCCGGTGTGCAGCTCGGCAACCGATACCGTCTCGACGAGCGGATCGCCAGCGGTGGCATGGGTGACGTCTGGCGCGGCACCGACCAGGTGCTCGGCCGCACGGTGGCGGTGAAGAGCCTGCTCCCGGCGTTGCTGGACGAGCCGGGCTTCGCCGAGCGGTTCCGTGGCGAGGCGCGGACCATGGCCACCATCAACCACCCCGGCGTGGTCGACGTCTACGACTTCGGCAACGACCAGCAGATCGCCTTCCTGGTGATGGAGTACGTCGAGGGCGACCCCCTCTCGGCGACGCTGAGCCGGCACGGTCGGCTCACCCCGGCACGGACCATGGCCCTGGTGGCCCAGGCCGCCGAAGCTCTGCACGCGGCCCACGAGAAGGGCATCGTGCACCGTGACGTGAAGCCGGGCAACCTGCTCGTCCGGCCGAACGGGACGCTGGTGCTGACCGACTTCGGCATCGCCCGCTCCGACCTCGTCGGCCAGCTCACCGCCGCCGGCTCGGTGCTCGGCACCGCGTCGTACATCTCGCCGGAGCAGGCCACCGGCGCGGTGGCCACTCCCGCCTCCGACGTGTACGCCCTCGGCGTCGTCGCGTACCAGTGTCTGGCCGGCCGCCGTCCCTTCGAGGGGGACAACCCCCTGGAGATCGCCATGCAGCACGTCCGGGACGCTCCCCGGCCGCTGCCCGGCGACATTCCACCCCAGGTGAAGGCGATCGTCGAGCGGGCGATGGCCAAGGACCCGGCGCACCGCTGGCCGAGCGCCGCCGCGCTGGCCTCGGTGGCCCGGCAGGCGAAGGCCGCCCTCTCCCAGCAGGCCCGCAACGGCGGGGCCGTCCGCCCGATCTCGGCCGCGCCGTCCTCGCCCGCCGGCCCGGCCGCGCGGGCACAGGTCTCCGCCGTGCCGGCCTCGCCGGCCGCCCCGGTGGCCCGGGCCCAGGTTCCGACCGCCTCCCGCCAGCATCAGCAGCCCCGCCCGGCGGCGGCCGGACAGGCCCGCCCGATGGCCACCGCACGGCAGCCGCAGTCGCCCGCGGTGGCGCAGCGTCCGCCGAGCCCGGCCGCGCCGCGGACGACTCCGCGTGGCGCCGCGGCGGTGCCGCCGGCTGCCACCCGGCCCGACCGTCCCGTCGGGTACGCCCGGCAGCCGGTCCGGACCTCCGTACCGGTGCGTCGTTCCAGGTCGGGCGCGGTGACCATCGCCATCCTGCTGGCCGTACTGGTTCTGGTCTGCTCAGGCGTGATTACCTACAGGGCGCGGGTGAGCGGCTTCAGTGCGCCCGTCCCGCCCAGCGTGACGGCCGGCGCGCTGAGCGCCGGCGGACGCGACGATCCGGCCCGGACGTCGTACCGTCGAATGGTGTGGCTCCGACCGGGTGGCGGCGAGACGACGACGAGCGAAGGACGACGAACGCGATGACAGCCCAGGCCCGCCTGCTCGGTGGCAGGTACCAGGTCGGCGAGCTGCTCGGCTACGGCGGCATGGCGGAGGTGCATCGCGGACGGGACCTCCGGCTGGGCCGGGACGTCGCGATCAAGATGCTCCGCGCCGACCTGGCGCGGGACGCCACCTTCCAGATGCGCTTCCGGCGGGAGGCGCAGAACGCCGCCTCGCTGAACCACCCGGCGATCGTCGCCGTCTACGACACCGGCGAGGAGACCGCGCCGACCGGCGAGACCCTGCCGTTCATCGTCATGGAGTTCGTCAACGGCCGGACGCTGAAGGAGGTCCTCGGCGTCGAGGGGCGGCTCCAGCCGCGCCGGGCGCTGGAGATCTGCGCCGACATGTGCGCGGCGCTGGAGTTCAGCCACCGGCACGGCATCATCCACCGGGACATCAAGCCGGGCAACGTGATGCTCACCCAGACCGGCCAGGTCAAGGTGATGGACTTCGGCATCGCCCGGGCGTTGGCCAGCGGCGCCACCACGATGACCCAGACCAGCGCGGTCATCGGCACCGCCCAGTACCTCTCCCCGGAGCAGGCGCGCGGTGAGGCCGTCGACGCCCGCTCCGACGTGTACGCCGCCGGTTGTGTGCTCTTCGAGCTGGTCTGCGGGCATCCGCCGTTCGTCGGCGACAGCCCGGTCAGCGTCGCGTACCAGCACGTGCGGGAGGCCCCGCCGACGCCGAGCGACATCAACCCGGACGTCAACCCGGCGGTCGACGCGATCGTGCTGAAGGCGCTGTCGAAGAACCCGCTGAACCGCTACCAGAGCGCCGGTGAGATGCGCGCCGACCTGCTCCGGGCTGCCGCCGGCCGCCCGGTGCTGGCCACCCCGGTCATGCCGCAGGACGAGACGGCGCAGATGGCGCCCTCCGGCTCCGGGTACCCGACCCAGGTGGTCGGTGCCCCACCCACCCGGCAGGTGCCGGCCCGGGTCGGCGACCCGCAGCGCCGCCGCCGGTCCTCGTGGGCGATCGCGGCGTTCGCCGCGCTCGGTGTGCTGGCGGTGATCGCGCTGGTGGCGGCCCTGCTGATGCAGGACCGCGATCCGGAGCCGGTGCAGGTGCCGGACCTCGCCGGCCAGGACCGGGCGGCTGCCTTCGCGCAGATCCAGAGCGCCGGCCTGGTGCCGGTGGCCGGCGAGCAGGTCTTCAACTCCACCTGCAAGAAGGGCACCGTCGCCGACCAGAACCCGAAGCCGGGCGGCGCGGTCGAGCCGAACAGCCAGGTGACGGTCAACATCTGTGGCGGCAAACCCGAGGTGACCATTCCCGACGGGTTGGAGGGCAGCAAGCTGGACAGCGCCCAGTCCCGGCTTGAGGGATTGAAGTTGCCCGTCAAGGTCGACGAAGTGGACAGCCCTGAACCCGAGGGCATCGTCCTCAAGGTCTCCCCCAAGGAGGGGCAGCAGGTGCAGGAGGGCACCACGGTCACCCTGACGGTCTCCAGGGGCAACGTGCGCGAGGTGCCGAACGTCGTCGGCCTCAGCCAGGAGGAGGCGACCCGAACGTTGCAGAACGCCGGCTTTAAGGTGCGCGTCGACCTCGGTGAAGAGGTGCCGGCGGCCGAGGCCGGGAAGGTGCTCAGCCAGGATCCGAAGGGTGGCAGTAAAAAGACCCGGAACAGCACGATCACGATCGAGGTCAGCGTTCCTGAGGCCTCGGATCCCACGCAGTCGCCGAGCCCGACGCCGAGCGCGTCGACCCCGAGTCCGGGCGACGGCGGTGGCGGGGGCCTGATCTTCCCGACCGACCCCGCGGGCCGCCGCTCCGACGACTGACCGCTCGTGGTCACGCCGCAGAGCCCGGTCCGAACGGACCGGGCTCTGCGGCGTGAGCGGATGGTTGGCGTCGGCGATTTGCGGCATGTCGGGGTATCCGAACGGCTGGATGTCCCACATGCCGCAACCAAAGTCGATCACCACGTTCGCCGGGTGTGACGGACCGACCGGTGCGGGACGGGGCGGCTGGCGTCAGCTGACGGCGAACGCGGCCAGCCGGCGGGCGTCCACCTCGGCGGCGAGTTCCGGGGCGCGTTCCAGCGCCTCGCGGTGACCGCACGCGGCCAGCCAGTTCGCCAGCATCAGGTGGCCGCCCTCGGTGAGCACCGACTCCGGGTGGAACTGCACACCCTCGATCGGCAGCGTCCGGTGCCGCATCGCCATCACCACGCCGGAACCCGTCCAGCCGGTGACCTCCAGCTCGTCGGGAAGCGTCTCGGGAAGCACGGCGAGCGAGTGGTAGCGGGTCGCGGTGAACGGGTCGGGCAGGCCGGCAAGCACCCCGACGTCGTGGTGGCGGACCTCCGAGGTCTTGCCGTGCAGCAGCTCGGGGGCGCGCGCCACGGTCGCCCCGAACGCCTCCCCGATCGCCTGGTGGCCCAGGCAGACACCGAAGATCGGCAGCTCACCGGCGTACCGCCGGATCACGTCCAGGCAGATGCCGGCCCGGTCCGGACTGCCCGGGCCGGGGGAGAGCAGGATGCCGGCCGCGTCGAGGCGGCCGACGTCGGCCACGTCGATCTCGTCGTTGCGCCGGACCTCGCAGTCGACCCCGAGCTGACCGAGGTACTGCACCAGGTTGAACACGAACGAGTCGTAGTTGTCGATGACCAGGACACGCATGGGGCTCACTCGTTCGGAGAGGGGGGTGGGGTGTTGTTCCGTTCCGTGTCGTACGGCAGGTCGTGCCCGTCGCCGGGGTTCTCCACCCCGGCCGGCCCGGAACCGTCGCCGTCACCGCCGGGCACGCCCTGGTCGTTCTGGGTCACCTGGACGTCGTCGAAGGGCGTGACCAGCGGCTCCGCCCAGGGGAACACCACGTACCAGAGCAGGGCGACCGCAGCGGCGGCGATCAGCAGCGAGCCGGTGAGCTTGCCGGCCAGACCGAAGGGCAGCTTGCGCCAGATCCAGGCGTACATGGCCGTCAGCCCCCCAGCGTCTTCGGCCGGCCCTCGGACTTGGCCAAGGTCTCCGCCAGCTCGGCGTGCACGATCAGCCGCTGGTAGTTGTCGAACTTCGGGTTGCAGGTGGTCAGGGTGAGCAGCCGCTTCGGTTTCCCCCCGTTGAGCGGCAACGGCTGCGCGGACACCACCTCGACCTGGTCCGGCCGGACGATGCGGCTCTTGACCACCTTGTAGACGTACCAGCTGTTCTTGGTCTCGACCACGATGTCGTCGCCGTCGACCAGCTCGTCCAGCCGCCAGAAGGTGGCGCGGTTGCGGTGCCCGGCGACCGAGAAGTTGCCCACCTCACCCGGCATGGCGCTTTTCGGGTAGTGGCCGGGGGCGAACCGGATGTCCTTCTGGCTGACCCCCTCCACCACCACCCAGTTCTTGTCCAGCTTCGGGATGTAGAGCCCGGCCAGCGGTTTGCCGTCGACCGGCGGCTTCGGCTTGGGCGTCGGCCCGCCGGTCGGGGCCACCGTCGGATCCCCGCTCGGCCCCCACGCCTCGGCGAGTTGGCTGCTCAGGTCACCCTGGTGAGCGTCGACGATGGCCGACTTCCCCCAGATCTCGTACCCGGCGAAGAGGAGTACGACCAGGCCGAACGTGATCAGCAGCTCGCCGCTGATCCTGACCCCGGTGCGCAGGCGGGAGGCGAAGGTGGGGCGGGTCAGCTCCGAGTAGACGCTGCGGTAGCCCTCGCCGGTCTGCTCGGGGCGGAGCTGCACCACCCGCTCGCCCCGACGCGGCTGGACCGGCTCGGTGGCGGTGTCGCCAGGGGTGGTGCCGTCGCGCGGAGGGACCGGGGGCACCGCGCCCATCAGTGCCGTCGAATCCAGCGGTGGGCGGCCGGTCACCGCCGGCAGGACGGTGGTGGCCGCCGGATCGGGACGGTCGTCGGCCGGGAGCGGCAGGCCCGGACGTCGGTCGCCGGGGCCGGCGGTGGGCCGCTGGGGCGTACGGTCGCCGAGTCGGGGAAGGAACGCGGTCGGCGCGTCCGTGCCGGACCGCGGGCGTACCTCGGGTGACGGTTGCGGTGCGGCGGCTGGTCGCACCCCCGGCCAGGCTGGCGGCGCCGGACGGGCCGCAGCGAGGCCCGGCTGGGTCGGCGCGAGGCCCGGGTGGGTCGGCGCGTCGGTGGAGGCCGGGGAGCAGGTCGGCAGCGCCGGGTCGGGCCACGGGCCGGCGGAGCCGGGACGGGTCGGAGCCGAGGACTGTGAGGTGTCGACCGTCGGGATGAACGCCGTCGCGTCGTCGCTTTGGTCGCGGTGACGCGCGTCCCGCCCGTCGGAGGTCATCGGGGCACCGTCGCGGACCGCAGAGCGGTCGAGTCCTCGAATGCGGGTACGGTGACCGTGGAGACCTTCTCGGTGTAACCGAGCTGCCAGTGGTCGGCCTCCTGCTTGAACACCTGGACCCCCTGCGAGTCGGCGAGAGCCCGTTGGAGGGCGGCGGGATCACCGATTGCTACGATCTTGAATGGTGGGGAGTACACCCGGCCGTGCAGCAGCAGGGTGTTACCTACGCAGCGTACCGCGCTGGTGGAGAGCACGCGGACGTTCATGATTGACATCGCCTCCGCACCGCCGGCCCACAGCGCGTTGACGACCGCCTGGACGTCGCCCTGGTGGACGACCAGGTCGTCGTTGGTGGCACCTTTGGGCAGACTGCCGTCGGGGCGGCCCGGCGCGTCGTTGAGTTCGACGGTCACGCCGGGGCCGGTGAGGGCGGTGAAACCGGCGGCCTGCTCGGAGGCCCGAGCCCGGGCCCGTTCGGCGGAGATCGGGCCGTCGGTGTCGCCCAGGGCGGCGGTCTGCTCCTCCACCTCGGCGCGGAGTCGGGCGGCGCGCAGCTCGCTGGAATCGACCCGTTCGCGGCGGTCCTCGATGAGCTGGGTGAGCTGTGGGCGCCGGTCCTCCCGCAGGGTGGTGCCGTCGGCGGTGGTGGCGCTGGTGGTGAAGAGCAGCCCGGCCGCGGCGGCGATCAACGGCACCCCGATCGACCAGCCGGGTCGCCGCTGACGCGGGCGCCGTGGCAGGAACACGGCGGCGGCCCGCCGCATGGCCTTCTGCCAGGACGCCGCGCCAGATGTGTACTCCACCGAGCGTTCCCTCCGAGTCTGGTTCGTGCCCGCCACGGCGCGGATCGGCGTGTTCGCCGGAGCAATCCTGTTCTTTTCGGTCACTCCGCGCACTGGTCCGGCCCCATTCGTGGATCGGACGGCCGGTCCGGACTACGCTAGCTGTCGAACATTATTGGCCATGGACCGTCGCCCCCGCGCCCGGTTGTCAGGCCGGACGAGGTCGTCACCCCTCTGGAGAGCGTCGTGCCCAAGTCTCAGGTCCGCAAGAAGAAGGTGTACACCCCGCCGACGGACGTGCGTCCGACGGCGACGGCGGCGACGCGCAAGCCCAGCCCGGTGTGGCTGCCGGTCACGGCGGTCGCGTTGATCGCGGCTGGCATCGCGTGGCTGGTGGTCTACTACCTTTCCGAGCAGGCGTACCCGGTCGCCTCCTGGGGGTACTGGAACCTGGCGGTCGGCTTCGGCGGGATGGTCGCCTCGCTGATCCTGCTCTCCCGCTGGCGCTGACTTTCGGCGGCGCGCTGATCGCCGCCCGGCACGACCGAGGCTCCCCTCGTCCGACCCCGTCCTGCGCCGGCGCGCCGAGCACCCTAGGGTGTGCGCAGGGCGGCGTGGCCAGGTGCGAGAAGTCTCACGTTACTGCCGGGTAACCTTGCGCGTAGGCTGCACTGCATGACCGAGCGGCCCCGGTTGCCGTAGCCGCTCGACAGGCAGCAGACCGGGAGGCCAACTCGATGGGCAGCGTCCAGATCGTCACCACGATCCTCGCGGCCGCCATCACCGCCGTGGCGGTGTGGCTTGCGGTGCGCGCGGTCATGAAGATGCTGGCAGTCATCCGGCAGGGGCAGCCCGCGCCGGAGCGGTTCACCGACAGGGGCGCCCGTACCAAAGCCATGCTGGTCGAGACCGTCGGTCACACCCGCATGCTCAAGTGGAGTGTGGTGGGCGCCGCGCACTGGTTCGTGATGGTCGGCTTCATCGTGCTGTCGCTGCTGGTGCTGGAGGCGTACTTCGAGGTCGTCTCGCCGACCGGCGGCCTGCCGCTGATCGGTGGCCTGACGATCTACGGCCTGGCCACCGAACTGATCGCGATCCTCGGCACGGTCGGCATCCTGGTGCTGATCGCGATCCGGGTCCGCAACCGGCCCACCCGGCCGGGCGGGCGCTCCCGGTTCACCGGCTCGACCATGTGGCAGGGCTACTTCGTCGAGGGTGTCGTGCTCTCGGTGCTGATCATGGGCTTCGTGATCCGGGGCTTCAAGGTCGCCACCGACCACTTCGAGTACCCGGTCTGGGCCACCCCGGTCAGCCACGCGGTCGGCGCGCTGCTGCCGGCCTCGCCGGCCGGCGTGAGCATCGCCGCCCTCGTCAAGATCGCCATCTCGATGACCTGGCTCATCGTGATCGCGTTGAACGTCACCATGGGTGTCGCCTGGCACCGCTTCCTGGCCTTCCCCAACATCTTCTTCAAGCGTGACCCGCGGAAGCGGGCCGGCTCCGGTCTCGGCGCGCTGCGGCCGATGACGAGCCAGGGCAAGCCACTGGACTTCGAGGAGGCCGACCCGGAGTCCGACCAGTTCGGTGTCGCCCAGGTCGAGCAGTTCACCTGGAAGGGGCTGCTCGACTTCAGCACCTGCACCGAGTGCGGTCGCTGCCAGTCGCAGTGCCCGGCCTGGAACACCGGTAAGCCGTTGTCGCCGAAGCTGCTCGTGCTCAGCCTCCGCGACCACGCGTACGCCAAGGCGCCGTACCTGCTGGCCGGCGGCGGCAAGGACCTCACCGGCGAGGAGAAGGCCACCGCCGCCCAGCTCGCCCACGTGGACGTGCTGGCCCTCGCCGAGGCCGACAAGCCGCTCATCGGCACCGCCGAGGAGGGCGGCGTCATCGACCCGGACGTGCTGTGGTCGTGCACCACCTGCGGTGCCTGCGTCGAGCAGTGCCCGGTCGACATCGAGCACGTCGACCACATCGTCGACATGCGCCGATACCAGGTGCTGATCGAGTCGAGCTTCCCGTCCGAGGCCGGCGTCATGCTGCGCAACCTGGAGAACAAGGGCAACCCGTGGGGTGCCCCGCAGAACACCCGCGAGGACTGGACCAAGGGCCTCGACTTCGAGGTGCCGCGGGTCGGCGAGGTCGACGACTTCGAGTACCTCTTCTGGGTCGGCTGCGCCGGCGCGTTCGAGGACCGGGCCAAGAAGACCACCCGGGCGGTCGCCACGCTGCTCAACGAGGCCGGCGTCTCCTTCGCCATCCTCGGCGAGGGCGAGACCTGCTCGGGTGACCCGGCCCGCCGGATCGGCAACGAGTTCGTCTTCCAGATGCTCGCCCAGCAGAACGTCGAGACCCTGAACGAGGCGTTCGAGGGCCGGGAGAAGGCCAAGCGCAAGATCGTGGCCACCTGCCCGCACTGCTTCAACACCCTCGGCAACGAGTACGGGCAGCTCGGCGGCGAGTTCGAGGTGGTACACCACACCCAGCTCCTGGCCCACCTGGTCGCCACCGGCAAGCTCACCCCGGTCCAGCCGGTCGACGGCGGAGTCACCTACCACGACCCCTGCTACCTGGGCCGGCACAACCGGGTCTTCGCGCCGCCGCGCGAGGTGCTCGGCAGTGCCATCGGCGGCGGATCCGGAGACGGTCGGGGCGGCGCAGCCGTCGATTCCGGTGCAGGTCGCGACAGTGGCCTGGTCGAGATGCCGCGTAACAGCGAGCGCTCCTTCTGCTGCGGCGCCGGCGGCGCCCGGATGTGGATGGAGGAGCGGATCGGCAAGCGGATCAACGTGGACCGGGTCGAGGAGGCCATGTCCACCGGCGCGAAGACGGTTGCCGTCGGCTGCCCGTTCTGCTCGACCATGCTCAACGACGGGGTCAACGGCAAGGGCGCCGGTGAGCAGGTGGAGGTCGTCGACGTGGCCAGCGTGCTGCTGCGCTCGGTCAAGCCCGACACCACGGCGGGCCAGCAGGCCGAGCCGGTCGCGGGCTGAGGTCGTACCGCAAGGCACCGTGACCACCGCGGCGTCGGCACCCGGGGGGATGCCGACGCCGCGCTCGTGTCGGCCGGTTCGCGGCCTGCTGCCGCGCTGCGGCGGGGCGCGGCGACCCCTGGTGAGCGGCGGTTTACCGACCCCTGACGTGGCAACAGCACCAATGTATTGACAGGCGTAGTTGAAAAATGGTCGAACTACCGATTGTGTGCGGATGATTGCTTAGCCGTGAAATAGTCGAAGCCGCCTTGATTCCGCTGCGCGTTTTCCCTAATGTTGCACCGGCCGCTGTGGGTCGTCTGCCTCCGTCTTCCCCTCCGTGAGGCGCCCGGCGGTCGGTTGCAAAGGAGTCTGTGCCGGTGGCAACCATGCCCCTCCATCGTGCCGCCCAGGGTCAGCCGCCCCCTCGTCGGGCCGGTCTGCGCCGCGCTGCCCGCCGCCTGATCACCGTGGTCGCCGCCGTGGTCGTCGGCGCGGGGATGCTGGTCGCGCCGGCGCACGCTGCGCCCACACCCGAGGAGATCGAGGCGGCGATCGACAAGCAGTGGGAGCAGCTCGAACCGACCATCGAGCAGTACAACAAGGTCCGGGCGCAGCTCAAGAAGGACCGCAAGAAGGCGGAGGAACTCCAGAAGAAGATCGAGCCGCTCGCCCTGCAGACGGAGTTGGCTCTCAACCGGGTCGGCGACATGGCCTCCCGCTACTACATGACCGGTCCCTCGCAGGAGATCGGCGCCCTGCTGGTCAACGTGAAGCCGGGCACCCTCACCGAGCAGCTCACCTATCTGGACCGGCTCGCCGCGCAGGAGCGCAAGGAACTCCAGGTCGTCATCGACGCGCGGGCGAAGTTCGACGCCGAGAAGCAGAAGCTCGACGCGCTGATCGCCCAGGAGGTCGAGCAGGAACGGGAGCTGGCCGCCAAGAAGAACCAGATCAACGCGGAGATCAAGCGGCTGCAGGCGTCGATGCCGAAGACCACCGTGAAGGTCTCCGGCTGCCCGACCATCAACGGGGTGGTGAGCAGTGCCGCGCGGACCGCGATCCAGGTGGCCTGCCAGCAGGTGGGTGACCCGTACGTCTGGGGCGCCACCGGCCCGAACGCGTTCGACTGCTCCGGCCTCACCCAGTTCGCCTACAAGGCCGCCGGTATCTCCCTGACCCACTTCACCGGTGCCCAGTGGAACGAGGGCAAGGCGATCCCGCGCTCCGAGGCCCGCCCCGGTGACCTGGTCTTCTTCTTCAGCGACCTGCACCACGTCGGCCTCTACCTGGGCGGCGACCTGATGGTGCACGCGCCACGGGCCGGCAAGCCGGTCCAGGTGGCCAACATCAACAACATGCCGGTAGCCGGATTCCGCAGACCCGGCTGACCCGTTCTCCGCACCGTCGCGAACCCCCGGTCGACTCCGGCCGGGGGTTCGCCGTGTCCGGGCTCCGGCGTGTCCGATCACGGATGGTTGCTATCTGGTTACGGGCATCTACTCTGATGAACCGTCGGTCGCCGGAAGCTCCGTCCACCCGGGCGGCGACGGCCGGCACCGCCGAATCGCCCACGGGCGAGCCGGGGGCCAGGTGGTCGGGGTGAATCCGCAGCCACTGCGGTGGTGCGCTCCCTTCCCGCCCGAACCCGTCAGCCAACCCGGTAGGCGGTCGCGGAAGAAGGAGTACGGAGCCCGGTGGCACACCATGCCCCGCGGCCGCCGTCGCCCCGGTCGGCCCCGGTCGCCCGGCGTACGGTCGTGCCGCGCTCACGCTGGTCCCGCTGCACCACCGTCCTCGCCGCCCTTGCCGGCGCCGCCGTCGTCCTGGCCGGTGGCTCCACGGCGGCCCACGCCGATCCCACGGTCGCCGACCTCGAACGGCAGATCGACCGGGACTGGAACACCCTGGAGCCGCTCATTGAGCAGCACAACGCGACCCGGCAGGAGTTGGCCGCCAGACGCCGGCAGGCCGACGCGCTGGCCCGGCGGATCGTCCCGCTGCAAGCCCAGGTCGACCGGGCGATGGACCAGATCTCCGGGCTCGCCGCCCAGGCGTACAAGGGAGAGAGCTTCGCCGTCGTCAACGCCCTGCTCGGCAGCGCGTCCCCCGGCGAACTGGTGAACCAACTCGAACTGCTCGACCGTCTGGCCCAGCGGCGGCAGCGCGAGGTGCGCGCCGTACAGGACCTGCGCGACGAACTCGCCGCCAAGAAGGCGGCGCTGGACACGACGGTGGCCCAACTGGGCCGGACCGAGGCCCGGCTCGCCGTCCGGCGCAAGCAGATCGACGCCGGCATCGAGCGGCTCCAGCGGCTGCGGTTGCGGGCCTACGGCGCCGGTGCCGGCGGTCCGCTGCGTCCCGCACCCTGCCCGGCCGCCTACCCGGGCGGTCCCGCCGGGGTGGCGGTGCGGTTCGCCTGCGACCAGATCGGCAAGCCGTACCGCTGGGGCGCCGAGGGCCCGAACGGGTACGACTGCTCGGGGCTGACGCTCGCGGCCTGGGCGAAGGCGGGGGTCCGGCTGCCGCACAACGCGCGGCAGCAGCGCCGGGTCACCGCCAGCGTCAGCCGCACCGACCTGCGCCCCGGTGACCTGGTCTTCTACTACACCGACCTGCACCACGTCGGGATGTACGTCGGTGCCGGCTGGGTGGTGCACGCCTCCCGGGCCGGGATGCCGGTGCGGATGAAGCGGGTCGACGACGGGCCGGTCCACAGCTACGGCCGTCCGGGCTGACGCCGCTACCGGGCCTGCGGCCGGCAAGGTCGGTGCTGGCGCCGGGTCTGTGGCCGGCGGGGCCGAGCGTCAGCGGGTCGGCCAGGTGCGCCAGTTCTGCCAGGACCGGCTCGGGGTCGGCCCCCGCTGCCCCTGGTACCGCGAGCCGTAGACCTCCGACCCGTACGGGTGCTCGGCGGGCGACGACAGGCGGAAGATGCAGAGCTGGCCGATCTTCATGCCCGGCCAGAGGGTGATCGGCAGGTTCGCCACGTTGGACAGCTCCAGCGTCACGTGCCCCGAGAAGCCCGGGTCGATGAAGCCGGCGGTCGAGTGGGTGAGCAGCCCGAGCCGGCCCAGGCTCGACTTGCCCTCCAACCGTCCCGCGAGTTGGTCGCCCAGCGAGATCACCTCCAGCGTGGAGGCGAGCACGAACTCACCGGGGTGCAGCACGAACGGCTCACCCTCCGGCACCTCGACCATCGAGGTCAGCTCGTCCTGCTGCTCCGCCGGGTCGATGTGGGTGTAGAGGTGGTTGTTGAAGACCCGGAACAGCTTGTCCAGCCGGACGTCGATGCTCGACGGCTGCACCAGCGTGGGCTCGAACGGGTCCAGCGCGAGCGCGCCCGCCTTGATCTCGGAGACCAGGTCGCGGTCGGAGAGCAGCATCGGCACACCATATCGAGCGGATCGGGCGACCTGCGTGTCGGACTACGTGTTCGTACACCTGTTCGATAAGATGTCGGCATGGCTTCCTGGTCCGACTTCGCCGCCGACGAGCCCCGACTTGCCGACGGGATCCGCCTTCTCCTGCAGCAGTACGGGCCAGGCTTCGGCTACCTGGCCACCGTCCGCCCCGACGGCGGTCCCCGGGTGCACCCGGTCTGCCCGGTGATCACCGACGAAGGGCTGTTCTGTTTCGTGGTGGCCTCGCCCAAGCGCCGCGATCTCGAACGCGATGGCCGTTACGCGCTGCACTCGTTTCCGCCGGAGGAGAGCGACGACGAGGCGTACCTCGCCGGCCGGGCGCATCCGGTCACCGACCCGGGCCAGGTGGCCCGGATTGCCCGCGCCGGCCGGGCCGCTTCCCAGGTGGACTGGCGACTCTTCGAGTTCGACGTCGACGTGGCCATGCTGACCCGTCGCGGTCAGGGCGGGCACGTCCAGCCCGGCGAAGGCCCGGGGCGGCCGGCCGTACAGGTCTGGCTCGACCCCGGGGCGGCGCACCGCAACGGCGCTACGGGTGTACCCGGTCAGCAGCCGACACGGCGCGGCGGCCGACACGGCTTCGACACCCGGCGCACCGCGGCCTGACCAGCCAAACGCCGGTGCCGGCCCCGTCGCGAGACGGAGCCGGCACCGGGCACTGCTGGACTCAGGCCGCGCGGTACGCGTTCCACGCGGTCAGCATGCGGCTCGCCTGCCCAGGGGTGAACTGGTACATGCACGAGTCGTAGCTGTAGTCCATGAAGTTGGTGATCGGGTCCATGCCTGCGGCCGGGCAGGTGTCCTGGCCTTCCGGGCAGCCCTGCGCCGGGTCGCGCTCCGCCGGGGTGTCGGAAACGCCGTCGTTAGTGGTGGAGCAACCACCCTGGAAGGTGTGGTAGAGGTTCATCCAGTGGCCCACCTCGTGGGTGCCGGTGTCGCCCAGGTTGTAGTTGGTAGCCGAACCACCCGGCAGCGACTCGCTCAGCACCACGACGCCGTCCATCGGATCGAGGCTGCGCTTCGGGAAGGTGGCCCAACCGAGCAGGTCGTTGCTCAGCTCACCCAGGTACATGTTGAGGGTGTTCTTGCCGCCGGTGCGCAGCTGGTTCTTCATCTGCCGCTCCGCGGAGGAACCCTGGACGATCGGGTACCAGGCCGGCCGGGTCACCCGGTTGATCTTCTGCAGGGTGAAGCTGAAGGGGGTGGCCGCACCGCCGGTGGTGCCGCTGAAGCTCTCGTTGAGCACCCTGATCTGAGAGTTGATCATCGAGTCCGGGATGTTGCCACCGGCCCGGGTGCTGTCCCGCTGGATGACGTGCACGACAACGGGGATGTTCACGGCGGCCGCCTCGGCTGCCTTGCGGGCGGACTGCGGGCCGACCCGGAACCGCGCCCGCTCGCGCAGCGCGGCGGCGAGGTCGGCTTCGCGCTCACGCACCTGGACGGCGTTCAGTTCGTTGGGCTCGTGCTTCGCGACGCCGCCGGGCTTGAGCCGCGCGTCGGAGTGGGTGTCGGCCGGTTCCTCGCAGACGACGTCGGCGGCGGGGGCGGCTGAGAAGGCCGAAGCAGCGGGGACGACGCCCACGGTTGCGGCAGTCAGCAGCAGCGCGAAGGTCGTCGATGCGACACCGGTGGTACGCCGGGTCAGCAGGGCGGGACGGAGTCCCATGGGCCCACCTCTTTCTCGCGACGTGACAGGGGGGTGTGTCACGTCGTGGTTGAAACGTGAGGGGGACGTTACAACCGATTGAAAGGTTTGAGAACGACCCGAATGTTACTGCTGCGAAACTTCTACGTATGCGCATACGTTGGGTATTCGCATGATCACCCATGGGGGCGGGATGAGCGCGCCGGAGACACCTGGATGCATGATGCCCGCGACCTCAGGTACAGTGGTGCCGCCTGCGGGTGTAGTTCAATGGCAGAACATCAGCTTCCCAAGCTGACAGTGCGGGTTCGATTCCCGTCACCCGCTCCAACGCGAAGGCCCCAGCTCAGGACAGGTTTCCTGGCTGGGGCCTTGATCGTTGTTACCGCTTCTTGCGCTGGCCGTGCCCGCTACGTGCCCGATCACGGCCCTTCTTGATCTGCTCGCTGAGGCCGTCAGCGATGTGCTTGTCGCGCTCCTTGGCAGTGTGCTGGTAGATCAGCGCGGCCTGGGTCGAGGCGTGGCCCATCCGGGCCATCAGATCGGCGAGGCTGGCCCCGGTCCGTGAGGCCAGGGTGTTGCCCGGTGTGCCGCAGGTCGTGGAAGTGGAAGCCGGGCAGGCCGGCCGCCGCCACCGAGTCGCGCCACTTGGAGGCGGTCTGGAAGTTGGAGCGGCGCAGTACGCCGCCCTTCGCGCCGGTGAAGACGAGCGCGTCCTGGTCCTCGTCGACGAAGTCGTCCAGGTGTGCGCGGATGTCGCGGCGGATCGCGTCGGGAATGGTGACGGTCCGGATGCCGGCGTCGGTCTTGGGCGGCCCGAAGGTGAGGCTTCCGTCTGAGCGCTCGACCAGTGTCGCGCGGACCGTCAGGGTCCGACAGCGCGGGTCGACGTCGCGTCGGCGTAGGGCAGCCAGCTCTCCGTAGCGGAGGCTCGTGAACGCGGCGAGGGCGGTGACCCCGGAGAAGGCGTCGAAGATCGGTCAGAGTGAGATGGTCCAGCTCTACTCCCGGCGCTCCTCGGTTCCGTACGAGCTGTGGGGTCGACTGATCGAACGGGCCGAGAAGCAGATCGACATCCTGGCCTACGCCGGCCTCTTCCTTGTCGAACAGGACCCGAGGCTCATCGACACCTTGCGGCAGAAAGCCGCTGGTGGTGCCAAGGTAAAGATCCTGCTCGGTGATCCGAGCAGCCCTGCGATCGAGCGAAAGAGCGTCGAGGAGGGTGCGACCGGCGTCATGGCCGCGAAGATTCGGCAAGTCCAGCAGTACTACAACCGGATTGACGGTGCGCCGGGCGTGACGGTGCTCTACCACGAGACGACGCTTTACAACTCGATCTACCGGTTCGATGATGAGATGTTGGTCAATATGCACGTCTACGGGTTCCCGGCGCCGCACGCGCCCGTGATGCACCTACGCCGGCTCAACGGCGGGGACCTCTTCGGCACCTACGCCGATAGCTTCGACCGGGTCCTGTCCGCCTCCTATCCGCTGCCCGGCAGTGGGGTGGCAGCCTAGAAGCATGGCGAGAACCGAGCACTACCACGACCCGAACGCGCCGAAGGCCAACAGCATCGTCGTGGCTGTCTCCGTCTTCGTCCGTGACGAGCAGGGCCGGGTGTTGCTCATCCAGCGCAGCGACAACGGCCTGTGGTCCCTGCCCGGCGGTGGGCAGGAGATCGGCGAGTCGGTGGCAGAGACGGCGGTCCGGGAGACCCAGGAGGAGACCGGGATCAGGATCGAGGTCACCGGGATGGTCGGGGTCTACTCCGACCCCGACCATGTCGTCGCGTACTCGGACGGCGAGGTACGGCAGCAGTTCTCGCTCTGCTTCCGCGCCGTACCGGCCGGCGGTGAGCTGACCCCGAGCGACGAGTCACGCGAGGTGCGATGGGTGGCCCGCGACGAGCTGGAGGCGCTCGACATCCACCCGTCGACCCTGCTGCGCATCACCCACGGCTACGAGGACCGCGAGCAGCCCTACATCGGCTGAGCCACGCTGCCGGCCAGCCGGCGTTGGGTCCGCTGCACGGCGGCGACCATCTCCGGTTCCGCCCGGCGGATGAACCGGGTCACCAGGTGCTCCGGCCCGTACCGCGATCGGATCTCGGCCAGCCGTTCCAGGACCTCGAAGTCCTGCCCGTCCGGCCCAGTAGTCATGTCCGAGAAGCAGAGCGCGTCGGTCACCGCGGTTTCCTCCCGGGGGAACTCAGCGACCAGGACCTCACCGAGCCCGCGTTCCTCCGCTTCCAGCCACGCGCACGAGTGGTGCGCCACCAGCGCGGCGATCCGCTCGTCGAACCGCTCACGGCGCAGCCACCGGCCCCAATCGAGGGAGTGAAAGCCGGTATCGACCAGGTCCGGGCTGTAGCCCACGTCATGCAGCCACGCCGCCGCCACGAGCACCGCACGATCCTCGACCGGCACCGCCGCACTGATCCGATCCGCCTTCGCGGCGACCGCCTGGACGTGACTCCACCGACGGGGCAACGCCGTCTCCAACAACTGTCGCGCGATGTCCTGAGCGGTATCGACGAGAGCAGCCATGCCGCCAGGGTACGGAGCGCACCCAGCCCACACCATCCCGTGTCCGCTGGCCGACGACCCGAGGCCGGCCGGCTGCCGGCAATGTGGTTCAAAGTTTCTGTACGTCTTCAAGGCGGCCCTGAACGGGCCGCACGCGCCGCCGCCTGGGCGCGCGCCGGCCGCTGCCGCTGTCGCTCTGCGGCCGTCACGCCTAACGCCCGGCGGCTGGCGCGGACAGCGGAACCCCGGAGGGCCGCCGCAGAACGACAGGCCGTCGAGTGGTGGGTGGTGGGCCGGCAGCCAGCCGGGCCGCACGGACACGAGCCCGCGCGGCGCAGGGCAGGGCACGCCAGCCGCGTCGGCGAGCCGGTGTCGGTCGCGGGGTCGCGGCTACTGCGCCTCCGGCGGGGGCGCAACGACTCCGAGATGGCCGGGAGTCCGTCGGCGAGTCGCGGTCCGTGGGTGGTTGCGTAGGGCCATCCCGCCTGCCGCCGACCCGGGCAAGCCGAGCAGACCACCGCCCGGCCCGCCAGCGTCCGTACGTGCGTCAAGGTTCGCTTGATGTGGCGGACCGGGCGGTAGCCCGCTCCCCAGACGGGCGGGTCGGCGGCAGACGGGATGGCCACATTGGTGAAGATGGATTGGTCAGGGGCGGGGTTTTCCATCCGGGGGGCAATAGCTAATCATGTCAACCCATGTCGCCGTTTTCCCGCTGCGTACCCATACCCCGTTTGCGCAATCGCCGTCGTACTTCGCTAGAAGACGCCCGTCATAAGTGCTGACTCGCTGGACCACTCCCCCAACACAGGTATAATACTTTTCCCGGGGAATCACCTCGGTGTTCGACCGCGTATACCAGCACTTCCAGATCTCTCCTCCGCCTGGATCTGCCGAAGCCGCCGAGGGTGCCGCCACAGGTGCCGCGATGAACATCGTAGCCCCGAAGAGCGCGAGGGCAATCTTTTTCACTGTGACTCCTCTTCCTGACTGATGCGTCTCAATGCTCGTCGTAAGCTATCAGCCCCACGCAGCCGCCGCTGCCCCGCGCGCTCGTCCAGTAAACGGTTACGTCCCAGTTGTCCCCCACTGGTTTGCGAACTCGGCCAGCCCCACTACTTGCGGGATGACACGAAGGGATGCCATAGGTGAACGTAAGCCATCGAGCCGATTTGATCGTTGACTGCGCTGGTCACAGACGGCATGGCAGCCCCGGGGTGTCGACATCGGATGGGGCTGCTTGTGGACAGCAGACGGCCAAGATCGAACCTCCCCCCGGCGGGGGTCGCGGCTGATGCGGGAACATGAGCGGCAATCGATCGGTCAGCAAGATCGTCGGGCACAAGCCGGGCACAACTGACGCCGACAAGGGCTGCAACCGGGCTGGTAAGGCAACGAGAGGCCTCGCCCAGGTAAGGAGGCCGATCCGACCGTTCTGGGGTGATCCACCGACCGCCGGAGGGATCAGAGGCTCAAGCCTCATCCTTCAGTTGGGTCCGTGCCCGATCCGTGCCCGATGCAGCGGTCAACATCGGCCAGTGGAGGTCCCGCCGCAGCGCTGGGCCGGGTCGCCAATGCTTCCCCGGCCAGCGGGCACCAGGACCGGGGGCCGCAACTCAACCCGATTCCCAAGCTGGCAGTGCGGGTTCGATTCCCGTCACCCGCTCCACGATCGAGGCCCTGGCCAGGGCGACAGTCCCAGCCAGGGCCTTCGATGTTCCGCCGTCCGTGATCATGCGACGGGCCAGTACCCGCGTCGATCAACGCTTACCGCGCCACGAGGTGGCCCGAAAAAAGTTTCTGGCTCAAGGCAACCTTTGCGGGGCTGGTGACCACGAAGGAGTAGGACCGGCTACTCCGGTGCTGGATCCACCTTCCTCTGTGCACGGCATGCAAGGAGAACACCTCGCAATGAAGAACCCCACGAACGGCGGGCGTCACCGGCGTCACCGCCGTCGCTGGACCACCGCCGGCCTGCTGCTCGGCCTACCCGCCGTTCTTGTGCCGTACCTGCTGTTCGTCAACGAGGACTCACGGGCCGCGACGGTCGACGACGATGCCTACTACAGGCTGATCTCCGTGCGTAGCGGCAAGGCGATGGACGTCAACGCCTTCTCCACCGCAGACGGCACCCGCATTCAGCAGTGGACCGACCAGAACACCGCCAACCAGCAGTGGAAGCTGAGATCCACCGGGAACGGCTACTACGAGCTGGTGAACCGCAACAGCGGCAAAGTTCTGGGCATAGTGGGCAATTCGACCGCCCAGGCAGCCGCCGCCGAGCAGCAGACCGACAGCTCCTCCACCTCTCAGGAGTGGCGGATCGACGATGTCAGCGGTTCCGACGCCGTCACCTTCACATCCCGCAGGAGCGGCCACGTCCTGGACGTCTCCGGAAATTCCACGGCCGACGGCGCGGCGGTCATCCAGTATCCCGGCAGGGGCAGCACCAACCAGCAGTGGAAGCTGGTGAAAACAGCCGAGACCCAGGCGGCGGAAACCGGCGGAGCGAAAACCAGGGCCACGGCGGGACCCGGCGGGGCGAAAACCAGGGCCGCGGCAGAAACCGGCGGGGTACAGACCACGGCCGCGGCCGGTCCGTATGTGTGGAAGAACGCCCAGGCGGTGGGCGGCGGTTACGTCACCGGGCTGGTGTTCAACCCACGGGAGAAGGGCCTGCTGTACGCGCGCACCGACATGGGCGGCGCCTACCGCTGGGACACCGGGGCCGAGCAGTGGATTCCGCTGACCGACTGGGTCGGCGAGAAGGATTGGAACCTGCTGGGCATCGATTCGCTGGCCACCGACCCCGTCGACCCCAAGCGGCTCTACCTCGGGGCAGGCACCTACACCAACGAGTGGGCGGGCAACGGCGCGATCCTGCGCTCCACCGACCGGGGCCGCACCTTCCAGCGCACCGATCTGCCCTTCAAGCTGGGTGCCAACGAGGACGGCCGCGGGGCGGGCGAGCGGCTGGTGGTCGACCCCGCGGACAACGGCACCCTGCTGCTGGGCACCCGCAAGAACGGCCTGTGGCGCAGCACGGACCACGGCGTGACATGGAGGCAGGTCTCCTCGTTCCCGGTCAAGGACGGGGCGAGCAGCGGCGCGGGTATCTCCTTCGTCACGTACGGCCCGGCCGGAAGCAAGACGATCTACGTCGGCGTCGCCGACAGGTCCACCTCTCTGTACCGCTCCACCGACGGCGGCAGCACCTGGGAGGCGGTCCCTGGGCAGCCCACTGGACAGCTGCCGCAGCGCGGCGTGCTCTCCGGTGACGGCTCGCTGTACCTGACGTACACCAACGCCCTCGGACCCAACGGCGTGACGGCGGGTTCGGTGTGGAAGCACACGCCGGCCGACGGAAGGTGGAAGAACGTCTCCCCGTCCAAGGGCAGCTACGGGTTCTCCGGTCTGGCCGTCGACCCGCAGAAGCCGTCCACGGTGATGGTCACCACCCTCGACCGCTGGTGGCCCGAGGACGAGATTTACCGGACCACCGACGGCGGCACCACCTGGAAAGCACTGGCCGACAAGTCGGTGCGGGACGCCTCCGCCGCTCCTTACGTCGGCACCGGCACCGGGCACTGGATGACCGCCCTGGCCATCGATCCCTTTGACTCCGGGCACGTGCTGTACGGCACCGGCAACGGCATCTGGCGCAGCACGGACGCCACCGCCACCGACAGCGGCGGCACCAGCCACTGGACCGTGGGAGCGCGAGGGCTGGAGGAGACCGCGCTGCTGGACGCGATCGCCCCACCCGGCGGCGCCACCGTCGTCACCGCCATGGGCGACCAAGGCGGTTTCCGCCACGACTCCCTGATCAAGGTGCCCGCCGGGCGGCTGCAGAACCCGGTGATGGGCAACAGCACCGACATCGATTTCGCCCAGTCCAACCCCACGGTGATGGTCCGCGTCGGCCGTGGCGGCAAGCAGGACGGCGCCTATTCCACCGACGGTGGCCGCAGCTGGAAGGGCTTCAAGGCGGAGCCGGTGGCTGGCGCCGACAGCGGCCATGTCGCGCTCGCGGCGGACGGCTCCGCCATCGTCTGGACCCAGGACGGTCAGGTCCCGTACCGGTCGACCAACAAGGGGGCGAACTGGTCGAAGGTCAAGGGTCTCGGTGCCGGAGCAGTGGTCGTCGCCGACCGCTCCTCGGCCAAAACCTTCTACTCGCTGACCGGCGGCACGCTCTACGCCAGCACCGACGGTGGCGCGACCTTCACCGCCCGCGCCACCAACCTGCCCGCCGGCCGGCTCACGGCCGTCCCCGGCATCGCCGGGGACCTGTGGATCGCCGGCGGGAGCAAGGGGCTGCTGCACTCCACCGACGGCGGCCGCACCTTCACCACGCTCAAGACGGTGCAGTCCGCCTCCGCCCTCGGCTTCGGCAAGGCCGCGCCTCGCGCCGCCTACCAGGCCCTGTACCTGATCGGTACCGTCACAGACGTCACCGGGGTCTTCCGCTCCACCGACAAGGGCGCCACCTGGCTCCGCGTCAACGACGACGCCCACCAGTGGGGCAGCATCGGCGGCGTCGGCGTCATCACCGGCGACCCCGACACCTACGGCCGGGTCTATGTCGGCACGAACGGACGCGGCCTCCAGTACGGCGACCCGTCCTGACCCCCATGCCCGAGCGGGGCCGCAGACACGACGGTCTGCGGCCCCGCCATGGCTGACCGCCTTCTGCCGGTGAGCCGCCGCTGGTCAGCTGATCCGGCGGGGGCCGCGGATCACGTATCCGGCCGCGCCGGTCACCGCGAGGACTACCGCCGCCGTGGCAGCCGCCGGGCTGTCCGGCGGTTGCCCGGCCCAGGTGAGCAGGTGCAGAGCGAACGGCTCTGGCGTCGCTGGGATGCCGGCGGACAGACAACCTGTCACGACCGGCAGAGTCCAGGCCAGTTTCCGGCCGAACAGCGCCGCCGCCAGAGCGGCGACGCCGGTGAAGCCTGCCGCGCCGCGCAGCACGACCCCGGCCGGCGCGGTCGTCACGGCCGTCACCACGACGGCCGCGAGCACGGTGATCGCCGTCAGGTGCACCGCGCGGCGGGGTGCCCAACGCAGCGCCGCGGTCGCGTCCAGGGTGCTGTCCGCCCCCGCTAGGCCGTGACCAAGGATGGCGATGCCCAGCGCCAGGGCCAGAGCGGCGGCCACCACGGCCCGCTGTGGGTCGGCGTGCCCGGTGCCGAGCCACGCGACGGCGGCCATGGCCGTCACCCCGCACAGCACCCCGCCCGGCACCTGCCGGGAGCGCAGGTACAGCAGAAGCGTCGTCACCGGCCTGCTCCTACTCCCAGGGCCGCGGCAACATCGCCGCAGGTCAGGCCGGCGGCGCGAACCGCGGTGATCCGGCGTGCCCGCTCGTCGGCGGGCAACGCGGTGAACGCCTTCCACATCTCGTCGCGGACCTCATCGGATCCGACGAAGCCCTGGCCGGGTGGCGGGTAGCTGCCGTACAGCCAGGCCGCCGCCACGGCGCGGACGTGCCAGACGTTGGGGTACGTGCCATCCGGGGCTGTTCGGTGGCAGATCCGCGTGCCGGCACCGGCCAGGATCCGGGCAGTGAGCTCCTCCGGATCGCGGGTCTGTACGAGGTTGTCGCTGTCCAGCCAGGCCTCGGCAGACGGTTGCGGGTAACCGCGGTCCGCAGCCGCCTCGTGGACCGAGGTGGGCGGGTTCGGCAGTTTCCCGAGCAGGCGCAGGGCTTCCCGGGCAGGGGCGACGAAACCGGGCAGTCTTTTGCTGTGTGCCGCGGTGACGCAGACCCGTGGACCAGTGTCGCGGGTGCAGACCTCGACGACCGCTGCCGGGTCGACCGGGAAGGCTGTGCCGGGGCCGACGGTCAGCATCGGTGCGGCCAACGCCAGGCCGAGCGCGGGCGGGACGACGGCAAGCAGCCGGGCGAGCCGACTCGTCGCGAGGTAGAGCATCAGTCCCCCTCCGGCCAGCCCGCCGAGCCACAGCGCCTGACCCGCGCTGACCGAACCGGCGACCGTCTGGAAATCGGAGATCGTGGTGACGAGGTTGGGCGCGAACAGGGCCGGATCGGGCCGGGTGGCGTCGGTGTATTTGGTCGCCTCGATCACGGCGAGCAACGCCCCGAGGCCGCCGACGCCGAGCACGGCTGGGGTGTACGCGTACGGCAGGAGCCGGCCGAGGCCGAGGCCGAGCCAACCCGCAGCGACCAGGGCCAGCACGCCGACGGCGGTCACGGCCGGCCATCCGCCGCCGAGGTGGTCGGTGGCAGCAGCGACCATCGGTGCCCCGGCGCCCAGCACGACCAGGTAGCCACCGCTGAGGCAGAGGGCCAGCGCCATGGCGGACGGCGGCATCCGCCGCGACGGGGACACCGGTGTCGTGCCGAGCAGTTCCTCCATCCGGTCGCGCCGGTCCCGGCCGGCCTGCCAGGCGCCGGCAGCCAGTGCCAGCGGCCAGAGGATCACCAGCATGATCCGCTGGAACACGGCGAGCAGGTTCCACTGCTGGTCCCACAGGCCGGTTTGCCCGGTGAGCGCGAGGACGTAGAGGCCCGCCACACCGAGTGCGGCGATCGCGGCACCGGCCAGAGGCGCGGTGGAGCGGCGCAGTTCGATCCGGATGGCGCTGCTCATCGGGCCACCGCCGATCCGGCCTGGTGCCGGGTGAGCAGCGCGGAGTAGCCGCGTTCGATGGGGCTGTCACCGGCGTCGTCGTGATCGCCGGAGGCCGCGACCTCCTCCGGCGTGCCGTGGAACACGACCCTGCCGGCGTTGATGAGCACGACGCTCGTGCACGCCGCGGCTACGTCCTCGACGAGGTGTGTCGAGACGAGCACGCAGGACCGCTCCCCCAGCTCCCGCAGCAGCGCCCGGAAGTCGAGTCGTTGCTGCGGATCGAGTCCCACGGTGGGCTCGTCGAGGAGCAGCAGCTCCGGGTCGTTGACGATGGCTTGGGCGATGCCGGCGCGACGCAGCATGCCACCGGAGAGCACGCGAAGCTGTGAGCCGGCGCGGTCGGCCAACCCGACCCGCTCGATCGCCCGCCGCACGGCACGCCGGCGCCCTGTGCCGGGCACCTCTTTGAGCCACGCCATGTACTCGACGAACTCAGTCACCGTGAATCGCGGGTGGTAGCCGAACTCCTGCGGCAGGTAGCCCAGGTTTCGTCGCACCGCGCGCTGGTCGGGCCGCCTGTCCATCGGCTGTCCGAGTAACTCAAGCTGGCCCTCGTGCGGGCGCAGCACGGTGGCCAGAGCCCGGATCAGAGTGGTCTTGCCGGCACCGTTCGGGCCGAGCAGGCCGTGCACGCCTGCGCCGAGCCTCAGGTCGACGCCATCGACCGCCATCTGGCGGCCCGCTCTGACCCGCAGGCCACGAGCCCGTATTTTGGTAGCCATGATCGTCTCCGCTCATCGATTCGGTGCGGATCTGATGCTGCGTTCTCGGCACCGAGACGCGCCTCGGCCGTGCCGCCGAGCGGCGCGGCGGCGTCTCGGCCGAAAGAATGAGGCCGCCCGGGTGCGAGTGTCCTACCGAAGCCCTCTGTGTTGATCGTCTTGGCGGGTCTCCGGTGGCCGCAGCGGGTGACCAATGGCGGGTTCGTCATTGTGGCGATGGCCCTGGTCGTCTTCGAAGGGTTGGACGCCCCCGTACTGCCGGCCAGGCTCGGCATGATCGTCAGCGGCCTCCTCGCCGTCGCCGTACTGTTGCTGGTCGAGGCCCGCCCCGCCGGGGTCGGTGTGGCCGCGACCGTGTCGATCACGGTTTCCGTCGCCTGCGGTCTCGTGCCGGCGCTGCGCCCGGAGCACACCTTCGGCCTCGTGGAGTTCGGCGCACTGTCGTTCGTGGTGCTCCGGCTGGTCATGCAGCACCGGCTGCGGCGCGCGGCGGTGCCCGCCGCCCTGACGATCCTCGCGATCGGGCTGCTCCCGATTCGGGCGCTGCTGCACCCGGCCAACTCGTGGGCGATAGCACCGAACGGCGGTGGGGCCGCGGGCCTGATGGTCACCATGCTGACCGGGTGGCTGGTGTTCCTGGCAGTGCTCGGACTGTATCTGCGCCTGCTGGAACGCCGAAGGGCGGACAGGGATCGGCTGACTCGGCAGGCGGAACGCCTGGACTACGCCCGCGACCTGCACGACTACGTCGCCCATCACGTTGCCGCGATCGTCGCCCAGACCCGGGCAATCCGGTTCGTCACCGGCTCCGGCGCCACGCCCTCGCCCGGCGACCTGGACACCCTGCTGGCGGGTGTCGAAGACGCCGGCGCCCAGGCGCTCGTGTCGATGCGTACGCTCGTCGGCGTCCTGCGTGACGACCTCCCGGTGGCCGCGCCCGTCCACCGCACCCTCGACGAGATGCTCACGGCCGTCGTCGCCGCCCTACCGTCCGGATGCCCAGCACCGATGGTTTCCGTCGATGGCGCACTGGCCGGCCGGCCGCTGCCCGCCGCGAGCCTCGACGCGGCGTATCACACTGTGCTGGAAGCGCTGACCAACGTCCTGCGCCACACCTCCGGGACCACCCGGACAGAGATCCGGATCCGGATGGTCCCGGATGCCTCCGACCTCGCGGAGGTGTCGGTCCGCAACGACAGCGGGCCGGCGGTGTCGTCGCCCCTGCCGGCCGGTGGTTTTGGCCTGACCGGGCTCAGCGAACGCGTACAGGCTGCGGGTGGCGAACTCTCGGCCGGACCGGTCGCGTCGGGCTGGCAGGTCACCGCCGTCCTGCCGGTCACCGCACGAGCCTGCGCCGGTCGCCTGCGATCACTCATCCGGCACCGGCCCCGGGCCGGGACTCGCGGCGAAGGACTCCGATGACCATCCGGCTTCTGCTGGCCGACGACCAGGACATGATCCGTACGGCCTTCCGCATGATCCTCGGCACGCAACCGGACATGGAGGTGGTGGCCGAGGCGGCGGACGGTGAGGACGCCGTGGAGCAGGCCCGCCGGTTACGCCCCGACGTGTGCCTGCTGGACGTCCGGATGCCGAAACTCGACGGCCTCGAGGCGACCCGGCTGCTGGCCGGGCCGGGGGTACGCAACCCGCTCAACGTCCTCATCGTCACCACCTTCGACCTCGACGAGTATGTGTACCGGGCGCTACGCCAAGGTGCCTGCGGCTTCCTGCTCAAGGACACCTCGCCCACGTTGCTGGTGGAGGCGGTACGCGCGGCCGCCGCCGGCACCACGCTGATCTCGCCAGCCGTGACCGTGCGGCTGCTGGCCCACCTGGCGCCGCGCCGCGCCGCCACGCCGGCCGAACCCGAAGCACCGCCCGTGGAACCCCTCACCGAGCGGGAGCGCGCGGTGGTGCAGTTGGTGGCGCACGGGCACACCAACGACGAGATCGCCAGGCAGCTCTACGTCACCCTGTCGACGGTCAAGACACACCTGGCGAACGTGCAGCGCAAACTCGCCGCCCGCAACCGCGTCGAGATCGCCGCCTGGGCGTGGCGAAACGGCGTCTGTGGCCCGAGATGACCGACGGGCTCTGATCCGTAGGGACCGCGCAAGCACACTCTCGGCGGTGACGGAGGGTGGGTGTTCAGCCAGGCCACCGGCGAAGTTCTCACAAGGCCCGGGCGGGACCGTCGGACCGGGCTCACCCGGACCGGCTGGCGGGGATGTCCAGCAGCGCGCCGAGTTGCCGCAACGCCTCCGGCTTCACCCGGTACCAGACCCAGGTCCCGCGCCGCTCGGAGTCGACCAGGCCGGCTTCCCGCAGCACCTTGAGGTGGTGGGAGATGGTTGGCCCGGACAGGTCGAACGCCGGGGTCAGGTCGCAGACGCACATCTCCGGCACCGACGCGATCATTGACATCAGTCGCAGCCGGACGGGGTCGCCGAGTGCCTTGAACATGGGTGCCACCGCTGTCGCCTGGTTCGGGTCCATCGGGCGGACCGTGAGCGGGGAGCAGCAGGCCACGGCGTTGAGGTCGATCACCGGCAGCGACTGATTCGACATACGTCTAGCTTGACAGATGTCAAAACAGGGTGCAACGTACGGAGGGCTTGTTTCGAAACCCATCTAGACAGTGGTGGACGTGGCGTGCTGCCGCGTCACCGTCCGCCGCGCAGCTCGACGGCATGTGCCGTCGAACGAATCCGGAGGAACGATCATGTCCCGCGTCCAACTCGCCCTGCGCGTCTCCGACCTCGAAGCCTCCGTGGCCTTCTACACCAGCCTGTTCGGCGTCGAACCGGCCAAGCGCCGTCCCGGCTACGCCAACTTCGCCATCGAGAACCCGCCGCTGAAACTCGTCCTGCTCGAAGGCGAACCCCACCAGCCCACCGTCATGGACCACCTGGGCGTCGAGGTGTTCAGCACCGACGAGGTGACCGCAGCCGCGACGCGGCTCGCCGACGCGGGTCTGATCACCATGGAGGAGAAGGAGACCGAGTGCTGCTACGCCCTCCAGGACAAGGTCTGGGTACGCGGCCCCGGCAATGAGCCGTGGGAGGTCTACACCGTCAAGGCCGACTCCGCGCAGCTGGAGAAGGCGGTCGAGAGCGCCTGCTGCACCCCGGCCGCCGACAGGGAACCGGCCACCAGCGGAGCCGCGTCGAGTTGCTGCTGAGCGAGGTGCGCGCCGGCCTTTCTCGCTGGCCGGCGCGCACCCACCCGCTGCTGGCACTCTTCGGTTTCCCGCCATCGGGCCACCCCTACCGGACCGTCGAGCGGGCCACGGGTCGACGGCTGTGGAGGTTCGATTCGGGTTCCTCGCCCGCCCGGATAGCCTTTGACCGTGTCCGTCCTGACCGTGCGCCCGGCTACCCTCGCTGACATTCCCGCCGTCCTCGCCTTCTGGCAGATCGCCGCCGAGAACGCCCAGCGACCGGCCGACGACCGGTCGGCCGTCGCGGCGCTGATCGACCGTGACCCGGATGCCCTGCTCCTCGCCGAGGATGGGCCGGTGCTGGTCGGCAGCGTGATCGCCGGGTGGGACGGGTGGCGCTGCCACCTCTACCGGCTCGCCGTCGCGCCGTCGCAGCGACGGCGGGGCATCAGTCGGGTGCTGGTCGACGCGGCCGAGGAACGGTTCCGGCGGTTGGGCGGCGGCCGGGCCGACGCGATGGTGCTGGACGACAACGAGCCGGCCCATCGCGCCTGGTGGGCCTTCGGGTACGAGCGGCAGGCCGAGTGGTCGCGCTGGGTCAAGCCGCTCGGCGGGTGAGGCCTGACCGGATGCTCCGGTGCTGACGGAGATCCGGGCGCTGATCGCGTCGATCACACCTTCGGACGAGTATCGCGCGACTGCCTCGACTGGCTCGGGCGCACCGAGGACGTCTTCCGTCGGGTGAAGCTACGCACCCCGTCGCGGCACCTGGTCGCGTACTTCCTGATGCGGGACGCGGAGGATGGCAGCGTGCTGCTGGTCGACCACCGCACCGGGCGGCTTCGGCGGTCAGCGCGTCGTGCCCCGCGACGGTGAGCCGGTAGTAGCGCCGGCGTCGGCCGTCCACTGTCTCCGCGGAGCGTGGGCGCGGATTCGTCCCGATCGGGGCCGTACCCTGTCGATCATGCGGATTGGCGTCGTTATCCTGCCCGATCAGCGCTGGTCGAAGACGCAGCATCGGTGGCGGCAGGCGGAGCGGTGGGGCTTCGACCACGCCTGGACGTACGACCACCTCGGCTGGCGCGACCTGGTCGACGGCCCCTGGTTCGACTCCATGGCCACGCTGACCGCCGCCGCGACGGTGACCGCACGGATCCGGCTCGGCACCCTGGTCGCCTCGCCCAACTTCCGGCATCCGGCCGCGTTCGCCCGGCAGGTCACCGCCCTGGACGACATCTCCGCCGGCCGGATGCTGCTCGGGCTCGGCGCGGGCGGCAGCGGGTTCGACTCCACCGTGCTGGGCGGCGAGACCCTGCCGCCCCGGCAGCGGGTGGACCGCTTCGGCGAGTTCACCGAACTGCTCGACCTGATCCTGCGCGAGGACGGCACCACCTGGCGGGGCGACTGGTTCAGCGCGGTCGACGCCCGCAACAACCCCGGCTGCGTGCAGCGGCCCCGGGTGCCCTTCGTGGTCGCGGCGAACGGGCCGCGCTCGATGCGGCTGGCCGCCCGCTTCGGTCAGGGCTGGGTCACCACCGGCACCGGCGGGGACGACCTGACGAGCTGGTGGGACGGGGTCACGGAACTCTGCGCCCACCTCGACCGTGCCCTGGCGGTGGCCGGTCGGGATCCGGCCACCCTCGACCGGTACCTCTCCCTGGACTCGGCCCCGGTCTTCTCGCTGAGCAGTGCCGACCTGTTCGCCGATCAGGTCGCCCGGGCGGCGGCCCTCGGTTTCACCGACGTGATCACCCACTGGCCCCGGGGCAGTAGCTGGTACGCCGGCGACGAGGCGGTGCTGGTCGACGTCGCGACCCGGCTGCTGCCGCAGCTGCGGGCGGCCTGAGCGGGGTGGAGCAGCCGTCACGTCCTGGCGAGATCACCCACCGGCTGTTCCGCCGGCCGGGCGTCGCTCAGGTCAGCCGGCCGGAGTCGAGCAGCCCGCGCACGCCCAGCTCGTGGGCCACCTCGGGCGGGCAGTCCACGACGATCGCGGCGACTCCGAGCCAGTGGGCACCCCGGGTCGCGCAGATCTCCCGTACGGCGGAGGCCTGCGCGCCGGTGGCGACCCAGTCGTCCACCATGAGCACCCGGTCGTCCGGGCCGATCAGGTGCTCCCGGACCGCCAGGTCGACCCGGCGGCCCCGGAAGTCCGGCGGGCTCTGTGCCCAGACCAGCGGCCCGCTCGGCAGCC
The DNA here is from genome assembly GCF_004348355.1 of Micromonospora sp. KC721. Classification (NCBI taxonomy): domain Bacteria; kingdom Bacillati; phylum Actinomycetota; class Actinomycetes; order Micromonosporales; family Micromonosporaceae; genus Micromonospora; species Micromonospora sp. KC721. Next base: position 45,001 of record NZ_SMJY01000019.1, read on the forward strand.
GGCCGTCACCCGGCTTGTGCACCGGGACGAAGCCGACGCCGAGCGCGGTGGCGGCGAGCGGGCCGAGCATCAGCCCGGTGACCGCCGGCGCGACGACGACCGTCGGCCGGGCGTCCCGGAACGGTGCGACCAGGGCCGGCCCGAGCGCCGCCAGCACCTGCGGATCACGCCACCAACGGGAGATGTCACTGACCAGGTGACTGCTGCCGGGGCCCGGATCCACCCAGCGGAACTGGTCGGTGAGGCGTCCGAGCAGGTCAGGGGCGGGCGGCCCATCCGGGGCGGGAAATGCCATCGGTGGCATTATGGCCCGTCCGGCGGGGCGTGTCTCGGATGATCGGCTACACGTATCATTGTAATTCGCCTTATACCACCATGATCACGTTGACTTCGGAAGTGCTTCTCTCGTTACGGTCCGACCGGTTTGTTAGCTCAGGAAAGGACCGGGCCGGTGGCTGGTAGGCACTCCCGTACCCGAACGTTCTCCTCGCCGGCCGGCATCGCGGCCACCGCGGCCGTCGGCGTCGTGCTCGCCGTCGGCGGCACCGTCGGTGCCGTCCAGCTGACCTCCGCCGAGGCCCCGGCTCCCGCCGTCGCCGAACCGGCGCCGAGCGTCGTCCAGACCAGCCCGACCGCCACCGCACCGAGCCCGAGCCCGAGCGTCACCCCGAGCGCCAGCTCCTCGCCGACGGTGACCGCCAGTCCGGAGGCGTCCCGGACACAGGCGGCCTCCCGGAGCAGGGTCCGCACCGCCGCGCCCAAGCCGAGCGCGACGACGAGGAAGGCGGCTCCGACGAGCACCGTCGTCTCCACCGGCACCTGCGGCGCGTCCTTCTACGACGAGGGACAGATGACGGCCAACGGCGAAAGCTTCGACCCGAGCGCGATGACCGCCGCGCACAAGACCCTGCCGTTCGACACCAGGGTCCGGGTCACCAACCCCGCCAACGGCAAATCGGTGACCGTACGGATCAACGACCGTGGCCCGTTCGTCGAGGGCCGCTGCCTCGACCTGTCCCGGGCGGCGTTCGCCGCGATCGCCTCGGTCGACGTCGGCGCGCTGACCGTGCGGTACGAGGTGCTCGGCTGACGGCGGTCGGCTCGCCATGGCCGTCCGGACAGGCGGAAAACCATCGGACAAGGGGCCAGGTTCATTCACCGGGCACCGTCTGTCAGGCATGCTGTCAGTCGTACGCACGCATCTTCTCCAGTCGGGCCGTGGCCCGCTGAGTCCCGGGGCCCGCGCCGGTGTCGGCGCGGCCCTCGGCCTGCTCGCGATCGTCGCCGCGATGGAGATCGCCGACGGCCGGCAGGTGCGCTGTCTCCCGCTGATGGTGGCCGCGCCCGTGCTGGCCGCCGCGTTCGCGTCCTGGCGGGCGGTGCTCGGGGTGGTGCTGGTAGCGCTGCTGCTCGGTGGGGGCTTCGCGCTGGTGGAGCCGGGCGCCTCGATGGTGACCGGGGCCGGCCTCGGTGGGATCGCGTTGTCCGGGGCGGTCGCGGCCGGCGTGGCGGCGGTACGCCAACGTCAGGCCGAGCAGATCGCCGAACTGTCCCGGCTCGCGGCGGTGGCCCAGCAGGCCGTACTGCGTCCCCTCGGCCCGCAGGTGGGCACCCTGGCGGTGGCCGCGCGCTACATCTCCTCGACCGCCACCGCGGAGATCGGCGGCGACCTGTACGAGGCGATCGACACCCCGTACGGGGTCCGGATGATCATCGGGGACGTCCGGGGCAAAGGGCTGGACGCGGTCCGGTTGGCCAGCATCGTGCTCGGTTCCTACCGGCACGTCGCGTACGAGCGGGCGGATCTTCGCGCGGTGGTGTCCGACCTGGACCGGGCGGTGGCCCGCAGCGTCGGCGACGAGGACTTCGTCACCGCGGCGCTGGTCGAGGAGCGCGGTGGGACGTTGACCATCGTCAACTGCGGTCACCCGGCGCCGCTGCTGCTGCGTCGTGGTGCGGTGATCCCGCTGGAGCCGCCCGCGCCCGCCCCGCCGCTCGGCTTCATGCCCATGGTGCGGCCACGGGTGGAACGACTGGAACCCGGTGACCGCCTGCTGCTGTTCACCGATGGGCTCGGTGAGGCCCGCCGGGACGGCGAGTTCTTCCCGACCGCGGACCGGGCCTGGCGGTTGCTCGGGCACGGCACGGTCGGCGATGGGTTGGCCTCGTTGGAAACCGCCCTGGTGGAGTGGGTGCAGGACCGGCTCGATGACGACATCGCCCTGGTCCTGATGGAGTACACCGGCCCGCGCAGTGGCGCGAGCGTCCCCGTTCCGAGTTGGGAAGTGGGTGCCACCGAAGCCTGACCCGATGGTCGGGGGACGCGTGGCAGGGGCAGACGTACGCCGTGTGTGATAGCTGTCACTTCCGGGGGCGGGCTTGTCGTTGCCTACCGGCTGGTAATACAGTCGGGGTTACTGATCGGTAACACCTTACCTGTCCGGAAGCGGGGCCAGCGAGCATGACCCACTACAAGAGCAACCTTCGGGACCTCGAGTTCAACCTGTTCGAGGTCTTCGGGGCGGACCGGACGTTCGGTCAGGAGCCGTACACGGACCTGGACGTCGACACCGCCCGCAGCTTCCTCTCCGAGGTCGACCGCCTGGCCCGCGAGGACCTCGCGGCCAGCTACACGGACAGCGACCGGAACCCGCCGGTGTTCGACCCCGCGACGCACACCGCGCCGCTGCCCGAGTCGTTCAAGAAGTCGTACCAGGCGTTCATGGACTCCGAGTTCTGGCGGCTCGACCTGCCCGACGCCCTCGGCGGCACCAACGCGCCGCGCGCCCTGTGGTGGTCTCTCGCCGAGATGGTGCTCGGCGCCAACGCCCCGATCTGGATGTACGCCTCCGGCCCGTCCTTCGCGCACGTGCTGCACGTCGAGGGCACCGAGCAGCAGAAGAAGTGGGCCCGGCTCTTCATCGACCAGCAGTGGGGCTCCACCATGGTGCTCACCGAGCCGGACGCCGGCTCGGACGTGGGCGCCGGTCGTACCCGCGCGGTCCCGCAGCCGGACGGCTCCTGGCACATCGAGGGCGTGAAGCGCTTCATCACCTCCGGTGAGCACGACCTGAGCGAGAACATCGTGCACTACGTGCTGGCCCGTCCGGTCGGTGTCGAGGGCGTCGGCGGCCCGGGCACCAAGGGCCTGTCGCTCTTCGTGGTGCCGAAGTACCACTTCGACGAGAACACCGGCGAGTTGGGCGAGCGCAACGGCGTCTACGCCACCAACGTCGAGCACAAGATGGGCCTGAAGGTCTCCAACACCTGCGAGGTGACCTTCGGCGAGCACGGCGTGCCGGCCAAGGGTTGGCTGCTGGGTGAGAAGCACGACGGCATCCGGCAGATGTTCATGATCATCGAGTACGCCCGGATGATGGTCGGCACCAAGGCGATCGCCACCCTCTCCACCGGCTACCTGAACGCCCTGGAGTACGCCAAGAACCGGGTGCAGGGCGCCGACCTGATCCAGCAGGCCGACAAGACCGCCCCCCGGGTCACCATCACCCACCACCCGGACGTACGCCGGTCGCTGATGCTGCAGAAGTCGTACGCCGAGGGCCTGCGAGCGTTGGTCTGCTACACCGCCACCTGGCAGGACAAGGTCGCCATCGCCGAGGCGGCCCGCGACGAGAAGGCCCTCAAGCTGGCCAAGCGGGTCAACGACTTCCTGCTGCCGCTGGTCAAGGGCGTCGGCTCGGAGCGTGCCTACGAGCTGCTGGGTCATGAGTCGCTGCAGACCTTCGGCGGTTCCGGCTTCCTGCAGGACTACCCGCTGGAGCAGTACGTCCGGGACGCCAAGATCGACACCTTGTACGAGGGCACCACGGCGATCCAGAGCCTCGACCTGATCTTCCGCAAGATCGTGCGGGACAACGGCAAGGCCCTGGTGGCGGTCGCCGGGGAGATCCAGGAGTTCATCACCACCGAGGGCGGCAACGGCCAGCTCAAGGAGGAGCGGCAGGCGCTGGGCAAGGCGCTCGCCGAAGTCCAGAACATCCTCGGTGTGCTGACCGGCTGGCTGGGCGAGGTCCAGGGTGGCGAGGCCCGCAGTCTCTACAAGGTGGGCCTGAGCAGCCGTCGCTTCCTGCTCGCCGTCGGCGACCTGATCGTCGGCTGGCTGCTGCAGAAGCAGGCCGACGTGGCACTCAAGGCGCTGGCCGGCGACGTCTCCGCGGCCGACAAGGCGTTCTACACCGGCAAGGTGGCCGCCGCCCGGTTCTTCGCCCGGGAGGTGCTGCCCCGTATCGGCGCCGACCGGCGGATCATCGAGGGCACCGACCTGGACATCATGGACCTCCCGGAGGAGGCGTTCTGATCCCTTCCGGGTGATCGGTCTGGTTCGACCCTGACAGCGGCGGCCGGCGAGCGTACTGCCCGCCGGTCGCCGTTGTTCCC
>NZ_SMJY01000001.1:0-109809 GCF_004348355.1 Micromonospora sp. KC721
CCACCACCCCCTCGGCCATCCCGCTTCTCGCTGACCTCGCGTCCCCGCTGCCTGGCCGTGGGGCCCTGCCGCCCCGCGCGCACCTGCACTCCGACGCCCCCCGGCAGCTGCTCGACGGCACGTGGCAGGTGCGGCTGCACCCGTCGCCGCGACATGCCGTCGACGACGGCTGGCAGCAGCCCGACGCGCGGCTGGACCCGGCGGACTGGTCCCCGGTGACCGTTCCCGGGCACCTTCCGTTGCAGGGACACGGCTCCCCGATCTACGCGAACGTCGACTACCCGTTCCCGGTCGACCCGCCGTTCCCTCCGGACGACAACCCGGTCGCCGACCACCGGCTGGAACTGGTCGCCGCGCCGGAGGTGCTGGCCCACCCCACGGTGCTGCGGTTCGAGGGCGTCGACGGCGCGGCCACGGTCTGGCTGAACGGCGTGGAACTGGGCACGCTGCGCGGCAGCCGCCTCACCACCGAGCTGCCGTGCGCCGGCGTGCTCCGGCCGGGAACCAACGTGCTGGCGGTCCGCCTGGCGCAGTGGTCCGCCCACAGCTATCTCGAGGACCAGGACATGTGGTGGATGCCCGGCATCTTCCGCAGCGTCACGCTCCTGGCCCGTCCACAGGGCGGGGTGCGGGACGTCTTCGTACACGCCGGTTACGACCACCGCGACGGCTCCGGCACGCTGCGGGTGGAGGTGGAGCTGGAGGAGGGCGCCGACGCGCCGGCGATGATCAGCGCGCCGGCGCTCGGTCTGCACCAGGTCGCCGCCGGCGTGGAGCACCGTCTGCCGTCGGTCGCGCCGTGGACTGCCGAGACTCCCGTGCTGTACGACGCCCAGGTAGCGACTGCCACCGAGACGGTGCACCTGCGCATCGGTTTCCGCACCGTCACCGTCGAGGACGCCACGCTCCTGCTCAACGGCACCCCGCTGCTGTTCAGGGGCGTCAACCGGCACGAGCACGACCCGCACCGGGGCCGGGTGGTGGACCTGGCGACGGCCCGTGCCGAGCTGCTGCTGATGAAGCAGCACCACGTCAACGCCGTACGGACCTCGCACTACCCGCCCCGGGCCGAGTTCCTCGACCTCGCCGACGAACTCGGCTTCTACGTGATCCTCGAGAACGACCTGGAGACCCACGGCTTCGAGCGGGTGGGCTGGCGGGGCAACCCGAGCGACGACCCGCAGTGGCTGCCGGCCTACCACGACCGGATGCGGCGCACCGTGGAACGGGACAAGAACCACCCCAGCATCCTGCTGTGGTCGCTGGGCAACGAGGCCGGCACCGGGGCGAACCTCGACGCGATCGCCCAGTGGACCCGGGACCGTGACCCCGACCGCCTGGTGCACTACGAGGGCGACTGGCGCTCCCGGCACGTGGACGTGTACTCGCGGATGTACGCCTCCGTGCCGGAGGTGGAGGCGATCGCCACCGAGCCACCCGCCGAAACCTTCACCGACCCCGACGAGCAGCACCGGCGGCGGCTGCCCTTCATGCTGTGCGAGTACGCGCACGCCATGGGGAACGGCCCCGGCGGCCTCAGCGAGTACCAGGACCTGTTCCACCGGTATCCGCGCCTGGCTGGCGGATTCATCTGGGAATGGGTGGAGCACGCCCTGGCCGGCGGGACCACCGACGACGGACGGCCCGTGCAGCTCTACGGGGGTGACTTCGGCGAGCGGGTGCACGACGGCAGTTTCGTGGTGGACGGGCTGGTCCACGCCGACAAGACCCCGGGGCCGGCCCTGGCGGACCTGGCGCGGGTGTTCGCTCCGGTGAGTCTGGAACTGGCTGCGGACCTGTCGACGCTCACCGTGGTCAACCGCTACCACAGCCTGGACCTGTCGCACCTGGAGGCGGTCTGGACGAGCGACGGCGACGGGTACGGGGCGGGAACACCGATCCCGCTGCCCGAGGTGCCGGCGGGCGGCAGCGCGGTCGTGCCGCTGCACCTGCCGCCGTCGGCCCTGACGACCACGGTGACCGTGCTGCTGCGCCGGCGGGCGGCCGGCGACGGCTGCCCGGCCGGACACGAGGTCGCCTGGACCCAGCACGTCCCGGCCCGCCCGGTCGCCGCGCTCGAGAACGATCCGGTTGCGCCCCGACGGGTCGGCGACGGCCTGGTCGAACTCGGACCCGCCGCGTTCGACGAACGTACCGGCATGCCGGTCCGGCTCGGGGACGTGGCGCTGCACGACGTGGCGGTGAGCCTGTGGCGGGCACCGACCGAGAACGACCGCGGTGTCGCCTCGGAAGAGCCGGATCTGCCGCCGGTCGCCGATCGGTGGGCCGCGGCCCGGCTGGACGATCTGCGTACCCGCCTGGTCGAGGTCTGCGAGGACGGGCCCGCGCTCGTCGTGCGGACCAGGACCGGTCCTCCCGTGCTCGACGCCGGAGTCGACGTGACCTGGCGGTGGACGAGCGACGGCACCGCCCTGGCGCTCGACCTCACCGTCGAACCGTACGGCTCATGGCCGTGCGACTGGGGCCGGGTCGGGGTCGACCTGCGCCTCGCCGAGCCGACGACGCGGGTGAGCTGGACCGGTTGGGGACCGGGCCCCCAGTACCCGGACACCGGTCAGGCGGCCCGCTACGGCTCGTTCGTCGCCGACCGCGACGACTACGCGGTACGGACGGTCCGCCCGCAGGAGCACGGAGCGCGTCGGGTGGACGAGGCGACGGTGGAGTTGGACACCCGGGCGCTGCGGGTCCGCGGCGCCGGGCTGCCGCTGACCGTTCGCCCCTGGTCCCGGGCCGTGGTCGCCGCCACCCGGCACGACCACGAACTGCCGGCGGCGACCGAGACCTGGGTCTCGGTGGACGCCGCCGTCAGCGGGGTCGGCACCGCGTCCTGCGGGCCGGGGGTGCTGCCGGGGTACCGCCTGGCACCCTCGCCGCAGCGGCTGCACGTGATCCTTCAGCAGGTCGACCGCCTGCGCTGAGCGGCCCCGCCGGCACGCCGGCGGCACCCGGGCCGGGGCGGTCGACCGGCCCGGGTTCAGCTCCGCTGTGGAGGGTCGACAGCGACCGTGATCCTGGGCAACCGCGCGGTCAGGCGGGTGTGGTCGGTTCTGCCGAAGGTGGAGGAAGTGGAGAGAGAAACGCAGGGTGCGCAGCGGGTGCCGCGCCGACGCGGGCGACGGCCGACACCGCCCGATCCTGACTCCGGCCCGGTGGGCGCGTTCGCCGACCGCCTCTGGCGGTTGCGGCAGGAGGCGGGCGATCCCTCGTACGAGGAGATGTCCGCGCGCTTGGGCGCGGCCGCCTCGAAGTCGTCGCTGGCCGCCGCCGCGCAGGGCCGAGGTCTGCCCAGTTGGGAGACGACCTGGGAGTTCGTCCGCGTTCTCGCCGTCGACCGGCTGGGCCACGACCCGGTGGACGCCGAGCGGCAGTGGCGGGAACGCTGGCTGCGGGCCAGGGCCGCACAGCACTCGACCGGCACCGCGCCGACGGCCGACGCGGTGCCGGCCACCGGGCTGATGCCGCTGCCCGGGGCACCCCAGCCGCCCCTTGCGTCGACGGGAGCGACGACGTCGGTGAGGACACCCTCCACCGGGACCGGCGGGGTCGAGGAGGTCGGGCCGGCCGGCGACACCGGCGCACCGGGGGACGGCGGTGAGCGGGGACGGGAGCGGAGTGCTCCCGCCGCCACACCGGCATCGCCCGTACCCCGGCCGCGCGGTCGCCGGCACCTCGTCGCCACCGTGGCGGCGGCCCTGGCTCTCCTCACCGGCGCCGTCGTGTTCGTCGTCGGCCGGCGGGCGGGCACCGACGGGGCGGCGGCGGTCGCCGGCACGCCGGATCGGGACGACTCCCGGTTCGAGGGCGACGTCACCTACCCCGACGGGACTCTGGTGCCGCCGAACTCCTCGTTCACCAAGGTCTGGCGGATCCGCAACACGGGCACGGTGATCTGGGCCAACCGCTTCCTGGCCCGGGTCAACGACGATCCCTGCCAGACGCCGCAGGTGGTACCCATCCCCCAGACCCGGCCCGGTGAGGCCGTGGACATCGCGGTGTCCGTCCGGACCCCCGGCACACCCGGAACCTGCAGGATCTACTGGAAGATGGCCGACGAGCAGGGACGGACGCTGTTCCCGCTCAAGCGTCCGGTCTTCCTGGACGTACGGGTCGGCGGTTCGTAGCCTCCGCGCCGACCCGGTACGTGCGGAGGGCGCAGCCCGCCGGTGCCGTGTCGCAAGACGGGCTGCGCCCGGTGATCGTTCCCGCCCCCGGACCGTTACGGCGCACACGGTCGCCGGAACGGATCACCCGGGGCGTCGGGACGGATCAGCCGCAGTTGGTGCGGCGCTTGCCACCCTCGGTGCCGCTGATCCGGCCCATCCAGTCCACGCACTTGTCCGCCGCGGACAGGTAGATCGGACCGGCGTAGGACGTGTAGTGACCGCCGTCGAAGGCCGTCCAGTGGGTGCCGACCGGGCTCACCGCCAGCCCCGCCTCGATGAGCACCGCCGAACCGGCCGAGTTCCGCTTGGCGATGACGCAGTTCCTGCCGGTGGAGGCGCTGTAGGTGAGGAACACCGTCCCCTTGGAACCGATCGCGGCCGAGTTCACCACTCCGTAGCCGGACCCGCACTCACCGGCGTAGGTTGCCGCGTACGCCGGGGTGGCCACGGCCAACGCTCCGGCCACCATGGTGGCCGTGCAGGCCACGGTCGCGGCGGCGGTCTTGACGAGCTTCATGTGTTTCCTCCGGTGCTTGCTGTAGTTGGTCGGGTCAGCCGCAGTTGGTGCCGGTGCGGGTCCGCGAGGCCGTCCCGATGGTGCCGCCCCAGTCGACGCAGGAGCCCGCCGCCGAGACGTAGACCGGCCCGGCGTAGGTGGTGTAGTTGCCGCTGTCCTTCACCCAGGAGGACGTGCCGGAACGGCGCAGGTACGCCTCCATGAGGGTGGCGGTCCCCGGCCGCTCCCGCAGCGTGACGACGCAGTTCTTCCTGGTCGACGTGCTGTAGGTCAGGTACACCGTGCCCCGAAGGTCGGGCAGGTCGATCAGGTTGACGACGTTGTAGCCGGAGCCGCACTGCCCGCCGTAGAGCGCCGCCTGTGCGGGTGCGGCGCTGACCAGGGCTCCCGCGGTCGCGGCGGCCGACGCGAGTCCCAGCGCGGCGATCTTCTGCGAAATGCGCACGAAGAGTGCTCCCTCTCTGCTGTGGGGTTGGTTGCGCATGACGCTGGCATCCCGCGCCGGCCGACACCAAGCGATCTTCGTCCAGTGATCGTCCAGTGGATTATTCGGAGAAATGTCGGCCTGGTCAGCGGCCCGACGAGGCGCGGCCACGGCGGCACGGCCCGGTTTGCCGGTCCTGCCCCCGGACACCGTCGCGGACCTCGGACATCGCCGAACGGCTCAGGGCAGCTGCTGGATGCGGACGAGGTTGCCTGCGGGATCACGGAAGGCGCAGTCGCGGATGCCGTACGGCTGCTCGGTCGGCTCCTGGACGACCTCGGCGTCGCCGGCCTGGACCCTCTCGAAGACGCCGTCGAGGTCCCGGGTGGCCAGCAGGATCCAGCCGTAGGTGCCCTTGGCCATCATCTCGACGATGGTGCGGCGCTCGTCCTCGGTGATGCCGGGGTCGGCGGCCGGCGGCGCCAGGAGGATGGACGTGTCGGGCTGACCGGCCGGGCCGACGGTGATCCAGCGCATGGTGCCCTGCCCGACGTCCTTGCGGACCTCGAAGCCGAGGGTGTCGCGGTAGAAGGCCAGGGAGGCGTCCGGGTCGACGTGCGGGAGGAAGCTGGTGTGGATGGTGATGTCCATGACGATCAGGCTAGGTGTGACCTGTCGACCCGGGCTTCTTGATTCCTGATCGGTCTGGTCACCTGTTTCGCCAGGCAGGACGGCAGACCCGCGGTCGCGCGCGCCGCCTCGCGCCGGTAGGTGCTCGGCGGCATACCGACCAGTTCGCTGAAGCGGGTGCTGAAGGTTCCCAGGGACGCGCAGCCGACCGCGAAACAGACCTCGGTGACGCTGAGGTCTCCCCGGCGCAGCAGCGCCATCGCCCGTTCGATGCGCCGGGTCATCAGATAGGAGTACGGCGACTCGCCGTAGGCGAGCCGGAACTCGCGGCTGAGGTGCCCCGCCGACATGTTCACGCCGCGGGCGAGCGCCTCGACGTCCAGCGGCTGCGCGTACTCCCGGTCGATCCGGTCGCGGACGCGGCGCAGTCGCGCGAGGTCGCGCAGCCGCTGCTCCTCAGGGGTTCTGCTGGTCACCCGCGACATCGTGCCACGTCCCGACGGTGGTGGCCGGCGCGACGTGGCGCGCCGACCACCGCTCGATCCCGGTCAGTGCCAGTCGCTGATCGGCACGTCCCGTGGCGCCGGTGCGCCCTCACCGGTCTCCACCAACGACTTGAGGCTCATCAGGAACGTCGCCCACTTGGTGCTGCAGTGGTGCATGAACTCTACCGGCTCCCGCCAACCCTGGTGCCTGAACAGCACGATGGTGTAGTCGCCGGCCTGACGCAGATCCCAGTCGATCGTGGTCCCGATCCACTCCTCGGGGCCGTCGACCACCCGCCAGGCCACCCGCTCGGACGGCCGCAGCTCGACGACCTCCATGTCGAAGCCACCGACCGGGAACCGGAACCGGAGGACACCGCCGACATCGCCGTCGCCCTTCGTGTCGTCGGTCCACCAGCTGGCCAGGCCCTCCACGGTCGTCAGCGCGTCGTACACCTTGTGCGGCGTCGGGGTCTTGATTCCGACGCGGTGCAGAATGTCCACCATCTCGACTCCCCCTGATCCCGGTTGGTCCCGCAGTCAGTCCTGTTGGGTGCGCTGGATCGCCTCGGCGATCCGCTTGATCCGCTGCAGCCGGGCGTCCCAGGTCGACCCGACCGAAGACAGCTGCGCCGCCGCGCGGGCGAGCTGGGCCTCGTCCACCCGGTACCGCTTCTCCCGACCGGCGGAGGTCGCCCGGACCAGACCAACCCGGTCGAGGACGCCGAGGTGCTTGGCCACCGCCTGCCGGGTGACCGGCATCCGCTGGCTCAGCGTGGTCGCGGTGCCGTCGCCCTCGACGAGCAGCAGGTCGAGCATCCGCCGCCGGGTGGGATCCCCGATCGCGGACCAGAGGCTGTCGTCGACCTGCTCGGCAACCGCCGCGTTCATCGCCGCACCTCCAGCGTCGCGACGTACGGCGCCAGGCGCGCCAGGAAGAAGTCCCATCCGGTGCCGTGCTCCTGGTACTGCTGCTCCAGGACAGCGGCCTCCCAACCCAGCTCACGGAAGCCGGTCTCGGTCATCCGGAGCAGCGTCCCGCTGCCCGAGGGGGCCAGGTCGAAGGTGACCAGCAGCGAGTTGCCTGCCGCCGCCGCCTCGCCGACCGGGTGCGTCCAGCGGAACGAGAACAGCTTCGGCGGTCGCGCGTCGACGACGGTGAACGGGACCACCGTGCCGCCGGCGTCGCGGTCGCCGAAGACGATCTCCCCCACCGACCCGGGCGTCGGGTCGTACCGGGCGTCGTCCGGCCACCACTGCCGGAGGTGGTTGGGGCTGCTCACCACGTCGAAGACGATTTCGGGCGATGCCTCGACGTAGATCTCGCGCTCGATGCTGCCGAACTCCATGACATCCTCCTGCAACGTTTGGTTGCGCATGACGGTACCCGCGGCACCGTCATCGCGCAACCAAACGTTGCACCTTTGGTCGAGGTGTCGGCGTCGTCAACCGTCCGTGGCGAGCGCCTCGATCGGGCTGACCCGCGCGGCGCGGCGGGCCGGCAGCAGTCCGGCCAGCGCGGTCAGCGCGGTCAGGACCACCACGGCGACGGCGAGCTGGCCGAAGGGCAGCTCCACCGGCACCGTACGGTGGAAGACCTTGATCGCCATCGCGGCGTACGGCAACCCGAGCAGGACGCCGACCGTCGCGCCCAACGCGCCGTACAGCGCCGCTTCGGTGGTCAGCATGACGGTGAGCCCGGCCCGTGACAGGCCGACCGCCCGCAGCAGCCCGGACTCGCGGACCCGCTCCACCACCGACAGCGCGGTGGTGGTGCCCACGCCGACGACCGCCACGACCACGGTGAGGCTGATCAGGGCCAGCAGCACTGCGATCACCACCGTGTTGCTCTCGCGCGTCTCGTCCCGCAGATCGGCGAGCACCGACAACCGGAGCCCCTGGCCGGCCGGGCTGATGGACTCCAGCGCCTGGTACGCCGCGGTGCGGCCCGACTCGCCGGAACGGGCCGCGTTGGCCAGCAACCCGGTGGCCCCCGGCCGGACACCGAGCCGGTCCAGGTCGGCCGCGCTGACGATCATCCCCGTGCCCAGCGGGGTGGCGTCGAGGATCACCGCGACCCGGACGGCGATCGTACGGTCACCCGCCGCCACGGTGACGAAGCCGCCGGGGCGTACCCCCGCCGCCCTCGCCACCCGCTGGTCCAGCGCGGCGTGCCCGGCCCCCGGCATGCCCGCCGTGGCGTTCGCCAGCGGCTGGCGCGGATCGGGAGCCGGTCGCGGATCCGGCGTCGACGACTGGGGCGCGAGCTGACGCAGGTCGAGGTCGGTGGCCAGCACCTCGGACTGCGACGCGCCGACCCGCACCGTGGCGGTGCGGTACGGCACGACCGCGGTCAGCTCCGGCCGGGCCCGGGCCGCCGTGACCACCCCGTCCGGCACCACGGCGCCGTCGACGGCGGTCAGATTGAAGTCCTCGGGAGCCATCGAGGCGGTCTTCCGGTCCGTGGCTGCCTGCGTGGTGGCGCCGACAACCAGGGTGAGGGCGATGAGGGCGACGCCGAGCGCGACCACCGCGCTGACGGACGCGGCGCGGCGCGGCGCGGCGCCCACCCCGCTGCTCGCCAGCCGCCCGATCGCGCCCTGTCGCCGCAGCGGCCAGCTCACCACCGTCAGTACCGGCCGCACCACCACCGGGCCGAGCACGACGAGCGCCAGGAACGCCAGGGCGAACGAACCGACAACCAACAGCAACGCGGTCACGTTCCCATCGTCGCCACGGCTGTCGCCGAGGACGATCACGGCACCGCCGGCGGCGCCGGCCACGGCCCCGCCGGCGACCAGCGCGCCGAGGACGGTCCGCGCGACACCGATTCCCCGTTGGCCGGAGGTGGTGCTCGCCGTCCGCAACGCCTCCAGCGGGGCGACGCGGGCGGCCGCGAATGCGGGCGCGAGCACGGTGAGCATCGTGATCAGTACCGTCCCGGCAACCACCGCGAGGGCGGCGCCGACCGGAAAGTCGAGCCGGGGTGCGTCGATGTCGAAGCCGCGCAGCACCAGGGGGGCGAGCAGCCCCAGCGCCGTGGCGGCGAGCACGCCGAGCACCGCGGCCACCAGCCCGGTGAGGGCACCTTCCGCGGCGAGGGCCCGGGCCAGTTTGCGCCGGTCCGCGCCGACGGCCCGCAGCAGCGCCAGCTGACGAAGGCGCTGGGCGAAGACGATCCGGAACGTGGACGCGGTCACCAGCGCGGCGGCGACGATGGCGAGCAGCACGAACAGCGACATGGCGACGAAGACGGCGTCAATGTCGGCCAGCGCCGCCCGCTGTTCGCTGGCCCGAGCCTCGGCACCGGTGGCGATGCTGTCCCGCGCGTCGGGGCCCACGACGGCCGCCACCTTCGCCCGCACCGCGTCGACGGAGACGCCGGGTGCCACCCGTACGTCGATCTGCGTCCAACCATCCACCGCGGCCAACCGGGTGGCGAGAACGTCCGTGGTGTACGCGGTGTCGTCGTCACCCTCCACCATGGCGGTGACGGTGGCCCGCACGACGGGGCGCGCGGACTCGGGATCGTCGGTGTCCGCGGTGCCGATCAGCAGGCCGAACGACGTCCCGACGGGCAACCGCAACCGGTCGGCGGTACGCCGGGTGAGCGCCACGTCGCCGGGTGCGCTCGGATACCTGCCCTGCACCAGACGCACCTTGGCCAACGGCCCCGTGCCGGGGTCGGCGCTGATCTGCAGGTACGCCGAGGAGGTCCGATCCAGCTCGGCAAAGTCGTCGACGCGGCCGGTCGCCTCGACCACGCCGGGCACCGCGCGTACCTTCTCCAGCGTGTCCAGTGCCGGATTGGCCCCCACGACCAGGTCCGTCGCCGTGGGAGTCTGGCTCAGCTGCTCCACGACCACCTGCCGCGTCACCTGATGCGCCAGGACCGTGCCGAAGACCGCGCCGGCGGCGATGGTGAGCGCCAGACCGGTCAACAGCGCCCGGGCGGGGCGGCGGACCAGGGCTCGCACCTGGGTACGCAGGATCATGCCGGCACCGCCAGCCGGCGCAGGGCCTCGGTCACCGACCGCGGATCCGGCTCGTCGATCTCGCCGGCGATCCGGCCGTCGGCCAGCAGGACCACCCGGTCGGCGTACGCCGCGGCGCCCGGATCGTGGGTGACCATCACGACGGTCTGGCCGAACTGCCGCACGGACCGGCGCAGCAGTTCGAGCACCTCCTGGCCGGTCCGGGAGTCCAGGGCGCCGGTCGGTTCGTCGGCGAAGAGCACGTCGGGCTCGGTGACCAGCGCACGGGCCAGTGCCACCCGTTGCTGCTGCCCGCCGGACAGTTCGCTGGGCCGGTGGTCCAGCCGCTCGCCCAGACCGAGCACGGCGATCAGGTCGCCGAGGCGGGCCGGGTCCGGCCGTCGCCCGGCCAGGTCGAGCGGAAGCGTGATGTTCTGTCGCGCGGTTAGTTGCGGAAGGAGGTTGAACGACTGGAAGACGAACCCGATCCGCTCGCGGCGCACCCGGGTGAGCACCCGGTCCGGTAGGACGGTCAGGTCGGTGCCGCCGAGCAGGGCCTGCCCCGACGTGGCCTGGTCGAGGCCGGCCAGGCAGTGCATGAGCGTGGACTTGCCGGACCCGGACGGGCCCATGATGGCGGTGAACCGGGCCCGGGGAAAACTGACCGTGACGCCGTCCAGCGCCCGCACTTCCGTCTCCCCCTTGCCGTACACCTTCACCAGATCGAGCGCGGCGACGGCGACGGCGGCACTGGGCCGGGTCGACGGGACTTCCGGAAAATATTCGGTTTGCACCAATCCTCCGCATCTTCGGGTATGTCGCCAGTAGCCTGCCGGTCGGCACACCGCACCCACATCCGCCGGCAGGCAGGATCAGGCCCGACCCCCTCTGCCTTTTGGCTGATCCACAAGCCGACGCCGGCTGCGTACCCTGACCCGGCGATGGCACGTGATGACGGCAGGACCTGGTTGTTCCGGCTGACCCGGCTGGTGATGCTGCTGGTCGGCGCGGCTCTGATTCGGCACGACGTCGAGCAGCAGTCGCTGCCGCTGATGCCCGCCTCCGTGGTACTCGCCGCGGCCGCCACCCTGGTGTGGGTGCCGCGCCACCAGCACCACGCCCGGCGCCTGACGACCTGGGCCCTGCTGCTGTTCGGCGGCTCGCTGGCGGTCACCGCGCTCTCGCTGCTGCCCGGGCTGCGGGGACTGCGCGGATTCTGGGGTGCCGCCGAGGCGGTGGCTCTCCTGCTGTCCCTGCTCGTGGTCACCCGCCGAGGTGCCGGGCGGCTCACGCTGGTGGCGGTCGTCGCCGGCGTGGCGGCCGTCACGGCCCAGCCGCTGCGGGTCATGCCCGACCTGGAGCTGCCGGACCCCTACCACCAGAACATCGACTACGGGGTGATCGCCGTAGCCGTGGTCGGCGTGGGCAGTTACCTGCGTTCCCTGGACACCCAGCGCAAACGCCGACTCGCCGACGTGCTCCTGCACCAGCGGGCCGAGTTCGCGCGCGACCTGCACGACTTCATCGCGCACCACGTCACCGGCATCGTGGTGCAGGCGCAGGGCGCTCGTCTGATCGTCCAGCAGGACCCGGAACGGGCCATCCAGGCGTTGATGGACATCGAACAGGCCGGCGCGGAGACCATGTCGGCCATGCGGCGAATGGTCGGCGTGCTGCGCAGCTGCGACGACGGGCACCGCCGCGACGCCGCCGGCCAGGGCGACAGCGAGGTGTCGCCGATCGCTCCGCTGGCCCGCACCGCGGACCTGGCCCCACTGGTCGAACGGTTCAACGCCTCGGGTGGTCCGCCGGTCCGGCTGCACGTGGACGGGGTACTGGACGGGCTTCCGGTGGACGCGGACTCCTCCGCGTACCGGATCATCCTGGAGGCGCTGACCAATGTACGCCGGCATGCCCGCGACGCCAGCGTGGTCGACGTGTCCCTGTACCGCACGCCGGACTGGCTCCTGGTGCAGGTCACCGACGACGCCCCGACGGCAGCGTCGGGCCGGTCCGGGCGGGAGCCCGGCGGTTTCGGCCTCATCGGCCTCAACGAGCGGGCCAGGGCGCTCGGCGGCCGGCTCTACGCCGGGCCGGGCACGACGGGAGGGTGGACCGTGGAGGCCGCGTTGCCGCTGCACGCCCGGCCGGGCGCATGACCATCCGGGTACTGGTCGCCGACGACCAGGCGATGGTCCGTACCGGCTTCGGGATGATCATCGGCGCTCAGCCGGACATGGAGCTCGTCGGCGAGGCCGCCGACGGCGTCGAGGCGGTCGCCCTCGCCCGCCGGTTACGCCCCGACGTGGCGCTGCTGGACATCCGCATGCCACGCATGGACGGTCTCGACGCGCTGCGGCTGCTCACCGGTCCCGGCGTCGCGGACCCGGTCCGGGTCGTCGTGGTCACCACCTTCGACCTCGACGAGTACGTGCACACCGCGCTGCGCCACGGGGCGTGCGGCTTCCTCCTCAAGGACTCGGGCCCGGCGTTGCTCGTCGAGGCGATCCGCGCGGCGGCGTCCGGCGACGCCATGATCAGCCCGTCGATCACCCTACGGCTGCTCGCCCAGGTCAACCGGTCCGTGCCGCGCGACGGTGACACCGGCACCCTGTCGCCCCGGGAACTCGACGTGGTGAAACTCGTCGCCCGGGGCATGACCAACGCCGAGATCGCGGCCGAGTTGTTCATCTCCGTCGGCACGGTCAAGACGCATCTGGCCAGCGTGCAGGCCAAGCTTCCGGCCCGGAACCGGGTGGAGATCGCCGCGTGGGCGTGGGAACGGCAACTGGTCAGGTGAGCCCGCCCGGCGTTGGCGGTTCAGGGTCGGTCGGTCCGGACAGCACCGCCGGTCGGTGGACGTCGTGGGTGTGCAGCCGGCCGCACATGCCCCAGTGCGCGGCTTCGCTGGCCGGCGAACCGAGCAGCACGGACCGCCGCAGGTGGTGGCCGTCGCCGCGGTCGAGCGCGTCGAGGATGTCGGCGGTGTGGCGGGTTTCCCGTTCGACGGTGTCCTGCCAGGTCCGACGCCAGCCCGCGACCCTCGGCCGCACCAGCGCCACGGCACTGGCGTACAGCCGCTCCAGCGGCGCGAAGTCTCCCGCCTTCGCGCTGGCCACCAACCGCCGGAACCCGCTGACGGCGAGGTCCCGCCGCCGTCGCACCGCTTCGTCGACCTGCGCGGCCGACGCGTCGGCCGGCAGCGTCGCCGCAGCCGTGTAGCGGGCGGCGTCGGCGACGATCTCGGGTGGGAAGGTCATCACCGCGTCGCCGGCCTCGGGCAGGCCGGCGTTCTGCATCACCACCACGACCTGCAGGTTGCCGTGGTTGACCGCGCGGTGAATGGTGCCTGGGGTGAACCAGACGGTCGTCCCGGCGGCCAGCGGCGTCGACCGGAACCCGGACGTGTCGAGGGTCTGCAGTTCACCCTCGCCGCCGATGACGACGTACGCCTCGGTGGAGGCGGTGTGCAGATGGGGGGTACCTCCGGCCAGGCCGTCGGTGCACGGGCTGGCGTACACCGACAGCCTGCTCACGGAGGTGCCGCCGGGGAAGGGCGGGGTGCGGCTCATGCCGGTTCCCCGGTGGGCGACGGGGCCGTCCACCGGTTCAGGGCCTGGCGACCCTGCTCGGCGAGGGCGGCCGTGCCGTCGGTGCCGTGGTCGCCGTTGGCGACGAGCACCGCGTAGCGGAAGGTGATGGCCTGCTCCGGCGCGAAGGGCAGTTCCTCGCTGAAGAAGGGGGCCGGGCACAGGCAGGCGAACTCCTCGGAGCGGGTGAACCACTGCGGGGGGTGCTGCGGGTTCGCGGTGTCGTCGATCATGACGATCGTCGACGAGGTGCCGGTCTCGTCGTGGCGACCGCGGAAGGCCAGCCACTCGGCCCGGGTGCCCCGCAGGTCGTCGCCGCCGGTGCCGAACGGTGACTGGACGCATCCGCCGGTGAACGAGCGTGGGCCGCGCCAGAACAAACCACCGTAACCGGCGTTCTCGCGGCCCTTCGTGGTCGGCGAGCCGATGTTCAGGGTCACGCCGGACACGTTGGTCATCGTGGTCTCGAAGATCAGCACCCAGCTGGTGGCATCGAGGACGGTGGCCGTGAGGCTGCGGTCTTCGGTGATGACCTGTTGCCCCTGCTGGGAGATCCAGTCCAGACGGTGGGCGATGTCGGCGCGCGCATCGGTAGCGGCCAGCACCGTCATGCCGCGGTGGACGGCGCTGCCGTTGTTGTCCAGTTGCACGTAGGACCGGCCGCGCAGGTAGGTGGGGCCGCCCCAGAAGTTGTGCTCGCCCACGTTCGGCAGCGACCAGGCGATGCCCTTGTGCCACACGTGGTCGTGCGGCCGGAACAGGGACACGACGTCGCCGGCCAGGGTACGGATCGGATGCAGGTACGGCTTGGGCGATTCCAGCTGTACGGTGTCGGGTCGGTACACGTAGGTGAACAGCGCTGCGTCGCCGGCCCGGACGTCGACGGCGCGTCCCACGGCGTGGTCGAGGTGGAAGGTCATCGGACGGTCGTCGTTCACCATGGGGTTCCTGTTCCGTTCATGCACGTGGCGAAGGGGTGGTCGGCGTCGATCTGGCCGCTTCGAATCGGCTCGCCGGTGAACGCCGAGGCGTACAGCGCGGCGGCGAACTCCATCGTGCGGCGGGTGTCGACGAGCCCGACCGGTGGTGCGGCGCCGGCGTCGAGGGCATCGTAGACGGCGGCGAGCTGCCCGGGATGGCCGCTGACGGTGTCGGACCGGGTGGCCGCCCACTCGGTGCGTACGCCCTCGTGGCCTGGGGCCGAGGTGATCGTCCAGTCGTCGTCGGTGTAGCCGTAGAGGTGCTCGACCTCGACGGTGGCGTGCTCGAAGTCGAACCGCAGCGCCGAGGTCTGCCGGGGCGAGAGCACCGAGTTGACCACCGACGCCACGGTACCGTCGGCGAAGGTGACCAGTGCCATCGACACGTCCTCGGTGTCGACGCGTCGGGCCCGTCGGGCGGCGACGGCGGTCACCGACTCCCAGGGGCCGAGCACGGACAGCAACAGGTCGAACTGGTGGATGCCGTGGCCCATGGTCGGTCCGCCGCCTTCGGTCTCCCACCTGCCCCGCCACGGCACCTCGAAGTAGGCGTCGTCGCGGAACCACAGGGTGTGGCAGATGGCCAGCAGGCAGCGGCCGAGCCGGCCGGCGGCGGCCATCTCGCGGAGCCGGACGGCGCCGGAGCCGAAGCGGTGCTGGAAGACGGTGGCGAAGTGCGCACCGGACGCCCGGGAGGCCGCGGCGAGGGTGTCCAGCTCGGCCAGCGACAGCGCCGGGGGCTTCTCGACCAGCACGGTGACGCCGGCCCGCAGGCACTGCAGGGCCAGCGGTGCGTGCGACACGGGTGGCGTGCACACGTGGATCACGTCGGGCCGCGTGTCGGCGAGCAGCTCCGCCAGGTCCGAGTAGACCTTCGGCACGGCCCATCTGGCGGCGAACTCTCGCGCCCGGTCGGGGTCGACGTCGACCACCGCGACCAGTTCGGCACGCTCGTCGTACGCCCGCAGCGCCTGCGCGTGCGCGTGCGCGATGCCACCGGTGCCGACGATCGCGGTGCGGTATCTGTGTCGAGGCATGAGGGGTACTGCTCCTTCGGGTGCGGGGTGGCCCAGCGCGGGGATCATGCCGACCACATTCCCGGTCGCGACGTCGTCGCCGGGTCCGACGATATCGGCTCCGCCGTCGCCGCCCCCGGACCGCCGTCGGGGTGCGCCCAGCCTGCGGACGGACGGTGACGCCGCCCGCGACCGGGCGGCGGCATCGTCGGGCGACCGGGCCACCTGCCTGCCGGTGGGTCGGCTCACCCGGGTCGTCACCGGGCCGGGGGTTACTGCCCGGCCCGATCTGGCGGGCCGGTTGGCAGCGCCCGGGCCGTGACCGGCCCGGGCGGCGTCATCACGGTAGCCAGCGGATGTTGGGGTTGAGGCGGCCGTTGCGGTCGAAGACGGCCATGTTGTCCCACTCGTTGCCCGAGTTGTTGATGTCAGTCGGGTTCCAGCCGTTGCCCGGTACGGCGTACCAGCTCGGCTCCCAGTAGAAGACACCGATGGCACCGGCGTTGCGGGCGGTGTTCTGCACGGCGGCGAAGTTGGCCTGTTGTCCGGCGGGCGTGGTGGCATAGCCCGAGCAGCCGCTGGTGACCACGTTCCGGGTGCTGTCGGCGTTGGCGGTGGTGTACGGGTACGCGGTCTCGGCGATGATCACCGGTTTGCCGTACCGGGAGCGCATGTCGGACACCACACTGGCCAGGTTCGACAGACCGCCGTGCCAGAAGCAGTAGTACGACAGGGCGGTGATGTCCCACTGGACACCCTGGGCCCGGATACCGTCGTAGAACCAGCGGGCACCGCTCTCCACGTTCGCGGTGTGAATCACCACCTGGGTACCGCTGTTGCACGCCTTCGTCGCGTTGTACCCGGCCTTGAGCAACATCCCCAGGTTGGTGAAGTTGTTGTTCACCACCCGACCGTCGTCCCACAACATACCCGTGTTGATCTCGTTACCGATCTGCACGCTGTCCGGCACGGTGCCCTGCGCCTTCAGACTCGTGCACACGTCGTACGTGTAGTCGTAGACGTCGGTGGTCAGCTGGTTGATCCCGTGACTCGCCCACGCCGCCGGCTTGAACTGCTTGCCCGGATCCGCCCACGTGTCCGAATAGTGGAAATCCACCATCAGCTTCAGGCCCTTGGCCTTCACCGTCCGGGCGTACTGCAACACCTTGTCCTTGTTGTTGTAGCCACTACGCGGGTTGTTCCAGATCCGCAACCGCACATAGTTCACGCCCACACTCTGCAGAATGTCCAACGGATCACCCTGCCGACCGTCGGCGTAGTAGTACCGCGCACCCAGGTCACTGGCCCGCTGCCCGGTCGACACGTCGGCGCCCCGCATGATCGAGGGGTCGCCGCCACCGTCGGTCGTGGTGACCTCGAGATAGTCGATGTTGGCGAGCCCACCGGCGGTCGTCGCGGTCAGCCGCACGGTGTTGGTTCCCGCGGCCAACTGCACGCTCAGGTTCCTGGTCGCCCAGCTGTTCCAGGCGCTGGCAGCCTCGAACGCGAGCCCGGACTGCACGAGCGTCCCGTTGACGCTGACGTCCGCGGGCCGGTTCGCCGTGCTGCCGTTGGCGAAGCGCACGGCGAGGTTCGCGGAGCCGGCCGCGGGCGCGTTCACCGTGAACGTCACGGCGGCGCCGACCTGGTTGGGTGTGTCACAGAAGCCGCTGCCGGAGTATCCGGAGTGGTTGGAGGCGACCGTTCCGCTGCAGACGGCGGGGGACGACTCCGCCTCGTAGCGGCTCGTCGCGGCGTGCGCGCTGAGTGCCAGTACGACGCCGGTGCCGGACAGAGCCGTTGTCACCGCCATGACTGCCGAAAGTCTGGTCAACGGCTTCATCGATGCTCCCTGGAAGTGTCCATGGCGAGGTCCGTTCTTCGGGTGAGGGGCCGCCATGGCCCGATGACGGGCCGGGCTGGCGGTGG
Source organism: Micromonospora sp. KC721 (assembly GCF_004348355.1). Taxonomy (NCBI): domain Bacteria; kingdom Bacillati; phylum Actinomycetota; class Actinomycetes; order Micromonosporales; family Micromonosporaceae; genus Micromonospora; species Micromonospora sp. KC721. Next base: position 17,730 of record NZ_SMJY01000001.1, read on the forward strand.
GGACGTGTCGGTTCGTCGCTGACGCGATGCCCGACGGTCGGGCATCCGTCATCGAAAGGGTGCCGGCGCGCCCACGTCGGCAGACTGTGGCCACGGCGCCGACCCGCTGCCCGGAACCAGGACGACATCCCGGTGCCGGCGGCTGGCATTGGTCCACCATCAAGCCAGCGACCTTGTCCCGGTTCACGCGCGGCCACATGTATGACACATCCTGTCCGCCGGGTTTCCAACTGTCAATCGACACCGGTCCACCCGGCCCGGCACCGGCGATGGCGGCAGGCAACACCTCACACTGCTCCGACCTGGACCCCTACGCCCCACGAAGGCGCCACCGGCAGAGGAATATCGATCTATGTCGACGCCGCTGAGGCCGGGGATCGACCTGCCCCACTCTTCGCGCCGACCAGGCTCTTGACGTGATCCCGCGGGCGTGGCACTTTCAGACCACCACCACATAGAACGATATCTGTCACCCCGCGTCGGTAACCGCCATGGTGTGCGCGCTTGCGCCCGCCGAAGGAGACCACATGACGGCATAGATTCTGGCCGGCCAGGGCTACTGTGGCCGGCCGGTGCCCCAGCCGGCACCCCAGGCACCGCCTCGTGAATCGTCGATGGCACCCCACGTCGGACGCCTGTCGCCGACCGCGAGGCACCTGGGTCCACGCTCGACCGGGGTCGTCACGTGCCGTGCACCCAGCCGGGTGCGACAACTCCAGCAGGACACGGGCCACCGACCAGGGAGCTCGCCAGGGCGACCAGTCCGCGGCACAACCCGCCACGGAGCGCCTGACGGGCGCACCGCTCATAGCAGATGGAGGATCAGATGCGTTTATTGAAACGATTCATAGCAGTAACGGCCATTGCCTCGCTGGCGTTGACCGGGGCCGCCTGCGGCGACGACGGGGGCGACGCCGCCGAGTCCGGTCCCGTCACGCTGCGGTACTCCTGGTGGGGCAACGCCGACCGCGCCGGGCTGATGCAGAAGGCGATCGACCTCTTCCAGACCCAGAACCCCAACATCAAAATCACGCCCAGCTTCCAGGAGTACGAGGCGTACTGGCAGAAGATGGCCACGGAGACCGCCGGCAACAACGCGCCGGACGTCTTCCAGATGGACTTCTCCTACCTGCGCGAGTACTCCGACCGCAACGCCCTCTACGACCTCAAGCAGCAGGAGGGCAAGGCACTCAAGCTCGACGACCTGCTCGAAGGGCTCAAGGGCGCCGGTCAGGTCAAGGACGGCCTCTACGGCGTCCCCGTCGGCGCCAACACCTGGGGGTACATGTACAACCCGGCCGTGTACGCGCAGGCCGGCATACCGGAGCCGAAGCCGGGCTGGACCTGGAACGACTACCGGGCCACGGTCGCGAAGATCACCCAGGCCACCAAGGGCAAGGTGTACGGCGGCGGCAACTACGTCGGCAGCTACTACAACCTCGAGTTGCAGCTGCGACAGGAGGGCGGGCTGCTGTACACCGAGGACGGCAAGATCGGCTTCGACAAGGCCCGGCTGGCGAAGTTCTTCAACGAGGGCAAGGCGCTCGCCGACGCCAAGGCCACGCTGCCGATCGAGAAGAGCGTCCAGATCAAGCCGCAGCACGCGCTGGAACTCGACCTGATCGCCGGCGAGCTGGGCTGGGACAACTTCATGGCCCGGTACGCGGCGAGCACCAAGGCGCAGCTCAAACTGGGGCCGGTGCCGTCGGACAACCCGGGCGCGCAGGGCCAGTACCTCAAGCCCGCCATGCTGCTCAGCGTCTCCAAGAAGACCAAGCACGCGGAGGCGGCAGCCAAGCTGATCTCCTTCATGATCAACGACCCTGAGGTCGGCAAGATCTTCGGTGCCAACCGCGGCCTGCCGGCCACCAACGCGCAGCGCGCTGCGGTCCAGCTCGAAGGGCCGCTCGCCACCGTCGCCGCGTACGAGGAGGGGCTCAAGGAGCAGCTCACCAAGGCGCCGCCCGCGCCGCCGAAGGGCGCCGGCACCCTGGAGCAGACGTTCATCCGGATCGCCGAGGAACTCCAGTACGGCCGGATCTCCGTCGACGAGGCCGTCAACCAGTTCTTCACCGAGGTCGAAGACACCCTCGAGTCCTGACGATGACAACGATCACGTCCAACCGGCGCACCGACGCCGGCAGCGCCAGACCGGCGGGCCCGCGCAAGCGGGCCCGCCGGTCCGGCGACGGCCTGGCGGGTTACCTCTTCCTCTCGCCGTGGCTCATCGGGATCCTGCTGCTGACCCTCGGCCCGATGGTGACCTCGCTGTACCTGTCGTTCACCGACTACGACCTCTTCAACTCTCCGCAGTGGGTCGGCCTCGACAACTACCAGCGGATGTTCGACGACGCCCGGTGGCTCAAGTCGGTGCGCGTCACCGCGCTGTACGTGGCCCTGGCCGTACCGATCAAGCTGGCCTGCGCGCTGGCGGTCGCCGTCCTGCTCAACAACGAACGACGTGGGCGGGCCTTCTACCGGGCGGCGTTCTACGGTCCCTCCCTGATCGGCGCGAGCGTCAGTCTGGCGATCGTCTGGAAGGCGATGTTCAGCGACGACGCCGTGGTCGACCGGCTGTTGCGCACGGTCGGCATCCACACCGGAGGCTGGGCCGGCAACCCCGACTTCTCCCTGCTCATGCTGGTGCTGCTGGCCGCCTGGCAGCTCGGCGCACCGATGGTGATCTTCCTCGCCGGGCTCAAGCAGGTGCCCAAGGAGCTGTACGAGGCGGCCGAGGTGGACGGGGCCGGCAGGTGGCGGCGGTTCCGGTCCATCACGCTGCCGATGATCTCCCCGGTGATCTTCTTCAACCTGCTGCTAGAGACCATCAACTCGTTCCAGGTCTTCACGTCCGCGTACATCGTCGGGGGACCCAACGGCCAACCGGCCGGCACGACGCTGTTCTACACCATCTACCTCTTCGACCGCGGCTTCGGCGACTACCGGATGGGCTACGCCTCGGCCATGGCGTGGATGCTGCTGGCCGGCGTCGGGCTGGTCACGCTCTTCCTCTTCCGCACCGCGCGCGGCTGGGTGTACTACTCGGGGGACAAACGATGAGACCCAGACTGTCGACCGTGGCCTGGCACGCCGGCGCCATCGCGTTGCTCGCCATCGTGCTCTACCCGATCCTCTGGGTGCTGGCGGCGACCTTCAAGCCCACCGAGGACATCATCGGCAGTCTCCAACTGCTGCCCACCCGAGTCACGACGGCCAACTACGACCGGGCGATGGAGGGCATCGCCGGCATCAGCGTCTCACGGTTCTTCTGGAACTCGACGGTCCTGGCGGTGCTGTCGGTCGTGGGCACGGTGGCGTCCTCGGCGCTGGCCGCGTACGCGTTCGCCCGGCTGCGGTTCCGGGGGCGCGGGCTCATGTTCGCCCTCATGATCGCCACCCTGCTGCTGCCCTTCCACGTGCTGATCATCCCGCAGTACGTGGTCTTCCAGAAGCTCGGCCTCGTCGACACGTACGCGCCGCTGCTGCTCGGGAAGTTCCTCGCCACCGAGGCGTTCTTCATCTTCCTCATGGTGCAGTTCATGCGGAACATCCCGTACGAGTTGGACGAGTCCGCGAAGATCGACGGAGCCGGCCACTGGGCGGTGTTCTGGAACATCCTGCTGCCGCTGTCCCGCCCCGCCATCATCACCACGGCGATCTTCACGTTCATCTGGACCTGGAACGACTTCTTCGGCCCGCTCATCTACCTCAGCTCGCCGGAGAAGTATCCGCTGCCGTTGGCGCTGCAACTCTTCATCGACGAAACCGCCGGTTCGAACTTCGGCGCGCTGATGGCGATGTCGACGCTCGCGCTGGTACCCGTGATCCTGTTCTTCCTGTTCTTCCAGCGCTTCCTCGTCGAGGGTGTCTCCACGTCGGGCCTCAAGGGATGAGACGGTTCACGCTCTTCGCGGAGTGCCTGACGGCCGGTCTACTGGTCGCGCTGGCGATCCTGCCGGTCGTCACGCTGCTGCCGGCGCTGGCGGCCGGCTGCGCGCACATCCGGGCGCACGTCGACGGCGAGACCACCGCCATCCGCGCGTTCTTCACCCGCGTCGGCGCGGCGTTTTCGGGCAGTCTTCCGCTGTCGCTCGGCGTCGCGGCCGGGTACGCGATCCTCGCCGGCGACGTGCTCATCCTCCGCGCCGGGGTGCCCGGCGGCGCCGTCGTCGCCGCCGGCTGCGTCCTCGCCGCCGCGGCGCTGTCGGTGGTCGTCCTCCGCGCCGCGGCCGCCTGGTCGCCAGGTGCCTCGTGGTGGCAGTTGGTACGCCACGCCGCCCGCCGCACCGTCACCGGCGACCCGTCCGGTTCGCTGCTGCTGATCATGGCGCTCGGCGTGCTGGTCGTCGTCACCTGGCAACTGCTGCCACTCGTGGTGCCGATGCTCGGCTGCCTGCTCATGGCGGCCGTGGCGGTGGAACGCCGCCACAGTCGCCGGGCAGACCCGGCCCTGCGCCGCGCCCCCGTGTGACCCGGGGGCGCGGCGGGCTGCGGCTCCGGCGCAGTGGTCAGCCGAGCTTGTCCTTGGCCCGGTAGTAGGCGCCGGCGAACGGCAGGAACCACGCGGTGCCGTTGTAGAACGGCACCGGCACCTTCGGGAATCCGAGGCCACGCAGCGGGTTCGCCTCCGCATGTCCGTCCATCATCTCGGCCATCCGCTGCCCCATGTAGGTGGCCATCTGCACGCCGTGGCCGCAGTACCCCATCGAGTAGTACAGCCCGTCGTTCTCCCCCGCGTGCGGGATGCGGTCGTAGCTGAAGCCGACGCTGCCGCCCCACACGTAGTCGACGCGGACGTTGGCGAGCTGGGGGAAGATCTCCGCCATCTCCCGCTTGAGGACGGCGCCACTCTTACGGTCGGACGCCGGATCCGACGGCGCGAACCGGGCCCGTCCGCCGAAGGCGAGCCGGTTGTCCGGAGTCAGCCGGATGTAGTGACCGATGTTCTTCGTGTCGACCACCAGCCGGGCCTTCGGAATGATCTCGCGGGCGAGCTCATCCCCGAGCGGTTCGGTGACGATGATGAAGCTGCCCACGCAGATCAGCCGGTTGCGCAGCCAGGGGAACGACTTGTCGGTGTACGCGTCGGTGGCGACCATGACCTGCTTGGCGCGGACCGTGCCGTGCCAGGTGTCCACGTCGAACCCACCGCCGGGGAGGCGGCGCACGCCGGTGGCGGCGTTGCGTTCGTGGATCCGCGCCCCGGCCCGCTCGACCGCCTCGGCCAGGCCGTGCAGGAACTTGCCGACGTGCAGCCCGGCGCTGAGCGGGTCGAGCAGGGCACCGTGGTAGTAGTCGGAGCCCAGTTCGGAGCGGAGTTCGCTCTTGCTGATGAGCACCGTCTCGTGGCCGAAGTTGCGGGCCAGGTCGGCGTGGGCCGCCTTCTGCGCCTCGAAGTGTGCGGGCTTGTACGCCACACCGAGCCGCCCGGAACGGACGAAGTCACAGTCGATCTTCTCGGTGTGCGTCAACTCCTCGACGACGTCGACCGCGGTGCGGAAGGCGTCGTAGAGCTCGCGGGCGCGCGCCTGCCCGTACCGCTTCCGGGCCTCGCCGACCTTGATGGTGAGGCCCTGGGTGCACATGCTGCCGTTGCGGCCGGAGGCGCCGGAACCGATCCGGTCCTTCTCCAGCAACACGACCGTGGCCCCCTTCCGGGCGCAGTGCAACGCGGTGGACAGCCCGGTGATGCCGCCGCCGATCACGACGATGTCGGCCCGGTCGGGCAGTGGTTCGCCCGAGCGGTCGGGGAACCGTGGGGCGGTGTCTAGCCAGTAGGGGACCTGTTTCATGGTGCGCTCCGAAATCAGCAGCCGAGCAGAGCCGGCAGGCCGGACAGGTTGGGCAGCTCGTCGTACGGCTGGTAGTCGCTGCTGCCGCGGCGGCCGTACCGGTTGATCCAGACGCGACGACGCAGGCCGAGGTCACGGGTGGGGATGAGGTCGTACTCCCAGCCCTGCGCGACGTGGATGACCTGGGCGGGTTCCACGCCCATCGTCTCGTAGGCGTGCAGGAAGGTCTGCCGGTCCGGCTTGTACGCCTTGGCCTGCTGGGCGGTGATCACGTAGTCGAACTCGACGCCGATGTTCGCCACGTTCTGCTTGATCAGGTCGTCGTCGGTGTTCGAGATGATCGCGATCTCGTAGCGGCTCTTCAACGCGCGCAGCGCGTCCGGGACCTCGGGGAACGGCCCGAACGTGGGCACCGCGGCGACCAGCGCGTCGCCGTCCGAGGTGCGGTACGGCAGACCGTGCAGCCGCATGGCCTTCTCCAGGCTGGAGTGCAGCACCTCGTCGTAGCCGCGGTACTCCTCCAGCACGGCCTGGAAACGCATGACCCGGAAGTCGTCGAGGAACTCGTCCACGTCGAGGCCGTCCAGGTCGAGCCGGTCGGCCAGCACCTCCAGCGTGGTGGGGCCGAGCTGGAAGTTGATCAGAGTGGCGTAGGCGTCGAAGGTGACTATCTCGCGCATGGTGGGTTCTACCTTTCTTTCCGTTGGGTCAGTACAAGTCGGTGGAGTCGGTACCGGCGCCGAGTGGGACGGATCCGCATGGGTCACCGCCGCCCGAAACCGACGCAGACGTTCTTCAGCTGGGTGTAGCTGTCCAGGGCCGCCAGCCCCTTCTCCCGGCCCCAGCCGCTGTGCTTGTAGCCGCCGAACGGCAGCTCGACGCCGGTGCCGACGCCGACCGCGTTGACGTAGACCTGACCGGCCTGGATGCCGTGCGCGAGGCGCATCGCGTTGTCCAGATCCCGCGTCCAGACGTAGCTGGACAGACCGAACGGGCTGTCGTTGGCGATCTCGACGGCCTCGTCGGCGTCGTCGAACTCCAGCACCGTCACCACCGGCCCGAAGATCTCCTCCCGGACGGTGCGGGCGTCGTTGGTGAGCCCGGTGAGCACGGTCGGTTCAATGAAGTAACCGTCCGCGAGACCGGGATCCGCGGGCCGGCCTCCGCCGACCCGCGCCGTCGCCCCCTCTTCGCGCGCCAGCCGCAGGTACGCCTCGACCCGGTCCCGCTGCCGCGCCGACACCAGCGGCCCGACGTCCGGGTCGGACAGCCCGGGACCGAGGCGGAGCGCGGCCACCGCGGCGACCAGCCGGTCGAGGAAACCCTCGGCGCCGCGCTGCACCAGCAGTCGGGTGCCGGCCGAGCACATCTGACCGGCGTTGCTGAACGACGAGCCGATGATCCCGGCCACGGCCAGGTCGAAGTCCGCGTCGGCGAAGACGATGGTGGGTGACTTGCCGCCGAGCTCCACCACGGACGGTACGACGTTGGCCGCCGCCGCCTGGGCCACCCTGATACCGGTGGCCACCGAACCGGTGAAGGTGACCTGGTTGATGCCGGGGTGGGCGGCGAGCGCAGCACCGGCGTCGGCGCCACCGGGCACCACGTTGAGCACCCCCGGCGGCAGCCCGCACTCCAGCGCGATGCGACCGATCTCCAGCGGCGTCAGCGGCGCCTCCGGCGAGGGCTTGAGCACCACCGTGCACCCCGCGGCGAGGGCCGGCGCGGCCCCGCGCGAGGTGTTCTGCAACGGATAGTTGAACGGGATGATCTGCCCCGACACGCCGATCGGTTCCCGGACGGTGTAGTCGAGCAACCCGGGGCCGAGCGGGATGGTGCTGCCGCCGAGCTTGTCGGCGATGCCGGCGTAGAACTCGAAGTACCGGGCCGCCGCCTCGACGTCGGCCTTCGCCTGCCGCAGCGGCTTACCGACGTCCTGGCTCTCCAACAGGGCCAGGCTCTCGCCCTGCCGGCGGATCTGCTCGGCGACGCGGTACAGCAGCCGGCCCCGGTCGGCCGCCCGCATGCCGGTCCACTCGGGCGCGTGCAGCGCCGCCCTGGCGGCCTCGACCGCGCGGTCGATGTCGGCGGCACCGCCCTGGCTGACATCGGCGATCGGTGTGCCGCGGGCGGGGTCCAGCACGGTGAACGTCGCCCCGTCGCCTGCGGGCACCCGCTTGCCGTCGATGAGCAGGTCCCAGACCACGCCGCCGGCCACGTCGTTGACGTCCTCGGACAACCGGTCGCTCATGGCCGGATCTCTCCGTGCACCTGGCCGAAGATCACCACTTCGTCGCCGGGGCGTACCGTGCGGATCCGCCGCTGCCACAGCACGATGCCGTCCTGCGGCGCGCGGACCTCTTCGACGGTGTGGCCGTAGTGGTCGACGATGGTGGCGAGCAGGTCGCCCGCCTTGCACTCGTCGCCGGGCGCGACGTGGTCCAGGAAGAAGCCGCCGGCGGTCGCGCGGGCGAAGGTGCCGCTCACCTCGGTGTAGGTCTCCCGGAGCGCGACCTCGCCGTCGATCATACCGAGCTGACGCATGATGTTGCGGACGCTGTCGGCGTGCGCCTCGACGTGCGCCTCCCGGTAGGTGGCGCCGCCGACCTCGATGGTGATCGCTGGCTTACCGGCGGCCAGCGCGGGGTGCCGGACTGTGCCGCCCCACTTGCCGCCCTTCCAGATGAGCTGGTGCCCGGCGGCGAGTCCGATCGGCATGGCCAGTTCCTCGAAACCACCCTGGACGATGGTCAGCGGGGCGATCTCCCCGTACGTGCCGCCGGTGTGCAGATCGATCAGAGCGTCGATCGCCGGAACCACCTGGGCGACGAAGGTGGCGGCCAGCCGCAGGGAGTACGAGCCGTCGGCGTCGCCGGGGAAGATGCGGTTGAGGTTCGCGTGGTCCAGGCCGCTGACCCGGCTGGCGGCCTCGAAGGCGGCGGTGTTCATGCAGGGGATGCCGACCAGGGTGCCGCGCAGGCTCTCCGGGTCGGTCTCGGCCACGATGCGGCGTACGGTTTCCTGGCCGTCGTACTCGTCGCCGTGCACGCCGGCGTCCACACAGAGGACCGGGCCGGGGGTGGCGCCGTTGACCACCAGCAGCGGGATGCCCAGCTCGACGCCGTAGCTGCTGGTGCCGACCGGGATCAGACCTTCGGCGCGCTCACCGGGGGCGCAGCTCAGCGGGCCGATGGTGTAGGGGGTGGTGGTCATCGCGCTTCCAATCGGGAGGAGGTAGTAAGCCAGGACGACGCCTCGTCGAGCGTGTTGCCGATGATCTCGACGATGCGGTCGAGTAGTTCCGGTGTGCTGATCAGCGGTGGGGCGATCTGCAGCAGCGGCTCGGCCCGGTCGTAGACCCGGGCGAGCAGGCCGGCCTCACGCATCCGGCGCGGGATGAGGTCACGGATCAACGCGTCGCGCAGCGCCGCCGAGAAGCGGCCCCCCTCGGCGTCGCCGGTCAGTTCGATGGCGTAGAAGAAACCGTCGCCCCGCACGTCGCCGACGATCGGCAGGCCCGCCAGCGTGGCCGTGCGCTTCGCCAGGCGGTCCTGGTTGTCGCGCACGTTGTCCAGGATCCGGTCGCGTTCCATGATTTCGATGGCACGAAGCGCGATCGCGGCGCAGAGCGGATGCCCGCTGAAGGTGAAGCCGTGGTTCAGGACGATCCCCGGCTTGTGCAACACGTCGGCGACCCGCTGGCCGACCATCGTCGCGCCCATCGGTGCGTAGCCGGCGGTCAGCCCCTTGGCCACGGTGATCATGTCCGGGCGGGCGCCGTAGCGATCGCCGCCGAACCACTCCCCCAGCCGCCCGAACCCGGTGATCACCTCGTCGGCGACGAGCAGGAAGCCGTACCTGTCGGCGAGGCTCCGCAGCCCGGGCCAGTAGCCGTCAGGTGGGGTGAGGCAGCCGCCCCGGTTCTGCACCGGCTCGGCGATCAGCATCGCGATCGTCTCCGGGCCTTCCTCCAGGATCGCCGCCTCCGTCTCCGCCAGCAGGTAGGAGGTGAACTCGACGTCGGTGGCGAACGGTGGGGCATGGTAACGGTTGGTGTTCGGGACGAACCGGGTCCGGATCGCCGGCACACCGAACGGTTCGGTGAGGCCCGGGTCATCGTTCAACGACAGCGCACCGAGGGTGAGCCCGTGGTAGGCGCCGCGCCGCGCGATGGCCTTGATCCGCTTCGGCTCACCGCGCACGGCGTGGTATTTGCGGGCCAGCTTCCACGCGGTCTCCACCGCCTCGGCGCCGCCACTGGAGAAGAAGGTCTGCTCGACACCGTCCGGGGCGAACGCCGCCAGGCGCTCGGCCAGTTCGACCGCCGTGGGATGCGCCGAGCCCAACCAGAGCGGGCTGTAGCTCAACTCGGTCAACTGCCGACTCGCCGCCTCGGCGAACTCACCGGCGTAGGTGTAGCCGAGCTGGTTGCAGTACAGCCCGGAGAGCCCGTCGATGTACCGCTTCCCGTCGATGTCCTCGACGTGTGCTCCCTCGCCGCGGCGCACGACGAAGAGGTCCTCGCCGACCGCGCCGTTCGCGGTCATGTTGAGCAGCAGGCGACGCGGCTGTCCGACGGCACTCATCCGGCGTCACGTCCCTGACTGACGATTCCGGCCGTCGCCTCCGCCGACAGCAGCGAGCCCTTCCGTCCGGAGCCGAGCCAGCGCACCAGGGCCACCAGCATCAGGGCGAGCAACGCCGCGGCGATGAGCAGCGCGCTGATCGCGGTCACGCTGGGATCGATGTCGAAGGTCAGGGAGTTGAACACCTGCACCGGCAGGGTCACGGTATCGCCCGAGGCGAGAAACTGGGCGATGAAGAACTCGTCGAAGCTGGTGATGAAGGAGAAGACCGCGGCGGCGATCATTCCCGGGGCCGCGAGCGGGAAGGTGATCCGCCGGGCCACCGTCAGCCGCCCGGCGCCCATGCTCGCCGCCGCGTCCTCCAACCGCTCGTCGATCCCGCGCAGCGTCGCCACCAGGATCAGCACCGCGATCGGCGCGGCCAGCACGGTGTGCCCGAGGGCGATCGCGATCGGGCTGCCGAGCATGGCCGCGGGCTCGAAGAGCAAGAACAGGCCGAGGGCGATGACGACCTGCGGGATGATCAGCGGCCCCAGCACCAGGGCGTAGACCGCCGATCGCAGCGGCAGTTCGCTGCGGGTCAGGGCGATCGCCGCGGTAACGCCCAGGGTGAGCGAGAACACGGTGGTCAGTGCGGCGATGAGCGCGCTCAGCGAGAGGGCGGCCGGCCACTTGCTGCCGTCGGCGACCAGGACCTGGTACCACTGCAGCGTCCACGAGTCCGGCGGGAAGGAGCCGAAGGCGTTGTCACCGAACGAGGTGACGACGATGACGACCAACGGCAGCGCCAGGTAGAGCAGCATCACGGTGGCGCCGACGGTCAGCGCCAGCCGCCCGGTCCGGGTACTGCGCAGCCCGATCATGAATTGCTCCTCTGCTTCGCGCTGGCACCGAGGGAACCGACGACCTTGAGCAGCAGCAGCCCGGCGAAGGTGATCAGCAGCAGGACGACGCCCTGCGCGGCCGCCCCGTTCCACCGGTAGTCCTTCGTCACCTGCTGCTCGATGAGGGAGGCGATCATCGTCTGGTTGGGGCCACCCATCAGCCTCGGGGTGACGTAGTAGCCGAGGGAGAGGATGAAGCTGAGCAGTCCCGCGCTGGCCAGGCCGGGCGCGACCAGCGGCAGGTAGATCCGGCGGAAGATGACCAGCCGGCCGGCTCCCATGCTGGCCGCCGCGGCGAGCAGCCGCCGGTCGACACCCCGCATCACGCCGTACAGCAGCAGCACGGTGTAGGGCAGCATCACGTACGTGGTGCCGATGACGACGCCGATCTCGTTGTAGAGCAGCTGGTAGGGCGCACCCGGCAGGTGTACGGCCTGCATCGCCTCGTTGAGCACCCCGTAGTCGCCGAGCAGGATGATCCAGCCGTACGTGCGGACCAGCGCGCTGACGAAGTGCGGCGCCACCACGAGCACCATCGCCAGGGCCGCGAACAGGGGACGCATCCGCGACACCGCGTACGCCAGCAGGAAACCGAGCACCACGCTCAGCAACGAGGTCTCGGCCGAGATCCGCAACGTCGTCACCAGCACACTGAGGTTGATGCCGGTCAGCGTGTCGGCGTACCAGTGCAGCGTGAACCCGCCCTGCTCGTCCTTGAGGCTGAGCAGCAGGGTGCCCAGGATCGGGTAGACGAACAGGACCAGCAGGTAGAGCACGACCGGGAGCGCGGTGAGCAGCCCGTAACGGGTCCGGCGGCTGGCCAGCGCGGCCCGGATCCGGGCCGCGGGCAGCGCGAGCGTGGAAACCGACATGGCTCTCACCCGTCCGATTCGACGGCGAACAGGTTGATGTTGTCGGGGTCGGCGGTGATCCCGACCTGGCCGCCCACCTCGGGGGCACTGCGGGCCGACACCTCCAGGCGTACCGAGCAGTTGGCCCCGGCGTTGACCACCACCCGGACCAGGGTGCCGACGTAGGTCACCGACTGCACGGTGCCGGAACAGAACGCGTCCGCCGGCGCGCACACGTCCAGCCGGCCGGGCTGCACCGCCACGGAGACCCGGGCACCCTTGGCCAGCGCGTGCTGCCGGGCCCGCAGCAGTCCGCCGGTGTCCAGGCGGACCAGGGTGTGCTCGTCGGTGTGGTGCTCGACGCGGCCGGACAGGAAGTTCGCGGCGCCGAGGAAGTCCGCGACGAACGGGGTACGGGGCCGCTCGAACAGCTCCCGCGGGGTGCCCAACTGGTCGATCCGCCCGTCCCGCATCACCGCGATCCGATCGGAGAGCACCAGCGCCTCCTCCTGGTCGTGGGTGACGTAGATGACGGTGAGACCCAGCTCGCGCTGGATGTTCTTGATCTCGGTCTGGAGCTGGTCGCGCAGCTTCTTGTCCAGCGCCCCGAGCGGCTCGTCCATCAGGATGACCGGCGGCCGGTAGACCAACGCCCGGCACAGCGCGACCCGCTGCTGCTGGCCGCCGGAGAGCTGCCGCGGCTTGCGGTTACCGAAGCCGGAGAGCCCCACCAGGTCCAGGGTCTCGAAGACCCGCCGGCGGATCTCGTCCTTCGGCACTCCCCGCAGCTGGAGCGGGAAGGCGATGTTCTCCGCGACCGTCATGTGCGGAAACAGCAGGTACTGCTGGAAGACGAAGCCGAGGTTGCGCTTCTGCGGGTCCAGTCTCGTGACGTCGCGGCCACCCACCGTGATGGTGCCGGAGTCGGGCTCCACGAAGCCAGCGATCATCATCAGCGTGGTCGTCTTCCCCGAGCCCGACGAGCCGAGGAAGGTGACGAACTCGCCGGCCGCGATCTCCATCGAGGCGTCCTCGACGGCGACCATCTGGCCGTATGTCTTGCGCAGGGCCACCACCGACAGCGATTTGCCGGTCGCGGCGGCCGGCTTGTCGCCGGCCCCCGCCACGGTCGGTGTGGCTACACCGAGGTCAGTCACGAGCCCACTCCCGCCAGCGCTTGGAGATGGCCGACTCGTTCTTCAGCCACCAGTCGATGTCCACGTCGAAGCCCTTGTCGAAAAACTCCGGGGAGCCGGGCAGATTCGCGCGCTCCTCGGCGGTGAGCCTGTCGTAGGCCGCCGCAACGGCCGGGTTCGCCGGGTAGAACTTGGCGATGCCGGCCTGCACCTCGGGGCGCAGCGTGAAGTCGATCAGCTGGTAGGCGGCGTCGAGGTTGGCGGCGCCCTTGGGGATGGCGTATCCCTGGGCCTGGCGGCGACCGCCGGAGAGCTGGTAGGCCAGCGGCGCTCCGCCTGCGATCAGCTGGTCGAGCCGGCCGTGCCAGACGGTGGAGAGCGCCACCTCCCGGCGGCTGAGCAGCACGCCGGGGAGGTTCCCGGTGTCCCAGTACTTCTTGATGTGCGGCCTGATCCGGTCCATCGCCTTGAAGGCGCGATCCACGTCGAGGGGGTACAGCTTGTCCATCGGGACACCGTCGGCCAGCAGCGCGAACTCCAACTCCGGGATGTCCGCGTCCGGGTTGCCCATCGAGCGGTTGCCGGCGAAGCCGCCGGCGTCCCAGAAGTCCGCCCAGGTGCCGGGCGCCTTGTTGCCGAAGGCCTCGGTGCTGTACGCCATGACGGTGGCGTAGTAGGACTTGCCGACGGCGTACTCCTTGACCATGTTCTCCGGCAGCTTGGCGCTCTTGAAGCTGCTGATCCGGTCGTAGTCCAGCGGCTCCAGCACGTTTTCCGGAATCCACCTGGAGAACTGGGACATCGAGTTGTCCATGAGGTCGAACTGCGGCCTGCCCTGCTTCATCTGGGCCAAACTCTGGGTGCCCGACAGGTTGACCACCTTGACCTCGATGCCGGTCTCCTTGCTGAACGGGGTGTAGATCCCCTTCTGGAGGGCTTCCCCGTACGCCCCGCCACTGTTGCGGACGATCACCGTCTTGCTGCCGCCGCCGGTCGTGGCCCGGCTGGTGCCGGTGCCGCACGCGGCCAGTGAGGGTAGGACGGCGGCGGCGGCGAGGCCACCGGCTCCACGCAGGAGCGCGCGGCGTCCGAAGCGGTGTTCCATTTATCTGCCTCCTGGAGTCTTGGTAACTGGGTTTCAGGCGGTGCTGGACGGCGGCGTGAACGGGGCGGCAATCTCCGCCAGGTGGGCCCCCTGACGCACGGTCAGCCCCTGCATGCCGTAGATGATTCGGCCCGCCACCGGCGCGACGACCTTGTGCTCGCTACCGTCGACCGGATCGATGACCCGACCGATGCTCTGTCCCGAGGAGACGTCACTGCCCCGGGTGAAGTCCGGGTACCAGAGGCCTGCTGCCGGTGACTCCACGAACCCGACCCAGACCCACTCGGGGGCGAAGGTGCTCCGCGGTCCTCCGGCCGGCGGCACCGCCACCACATCGAGCTGGTGCAGCAGCCGGTTCAGGGCACCGAGCAGCTTCTCCACGGCGGCCTCGTCACGCTGCCCGAGCTGGCCGGTCTCGATCAGCACGGCGGGGATGCCCTGGCGGGCCGCGGCGGCGTGACTGTTACCCCCTGAGGGGTCGGTGCCGAAGATGACGTACTCGTAACCTACGGCGTGGGCCATTCCGCGGGCCTTGGCGTCGAGGTCCGGGTCGCCCGTGAGGCGGTAGCCGACGAAGTCGCACAGCGTCTGGTCGATGCCGCCGCTGTGCAGGTCGGCGTAGGCGTCGGCGCCCGAGATCAGGTTCTCGAACAGCCACGCGGCAATCCGCTCGGTCGGGCTTCCGTCCGGATCTCCGGGGAACACCCGGTTGATGTTCACGCCGTCCACCGGCGACACGTTGAGCCGCCCCTGGTAGACGGCCGGGGGGTTCGCAACGGGACAGATGATCACCTGGCCACGCACCTCGGCGGGGTCGAGAAGTCCGGCCAGCCGGGTGGTGGCGTCGACGCCGACGAACTCGCCGCCGTGAACCCCGCCGGTGATGACCACCCTCGGCCCGGGCCGCGTGCCGTGGATCAGGGTCACCGGAATCCGCACGGTGATGGTGCCGAGGTCCGCGTCGATGACGCCCCGGATCTTGCTTCCGGCTTCGGCAACGAGCGGGCCGACGGTCAAGGTCATGTCACACTCCCTCTGGTTCGAACCACGGCTGGTGGGGTGTTCGGGCTGGTTCATGCCGCCCCTCGCCCGACGGTGGAGAGGAAGTCGATCGGGTGCCGGGTCCCGCCGTCCAGAGCGAGATCGGCCGCGATGTCGCCGAAGGCGGGCGCCAGCTTGAAACCGTGACCGGAGAAGCCGGCCAGCAGGATGACCGAGTCGCTGTCCGGCAGTGGACCGACCAGCGGGCGGCTACTTGCCGTGTAGCCCTCCATGAACACCGACAGCCGGATCGGGTCGGGGTGCAGGTTGGGCAGGTACCGCCGGACCTGCTCGCGGAAGATTTCCAGCTCCTGCGGCTGCACCACCCGGTCGAGAGCGTTCGGGTCGTCGACGGGGCGGTGCAGGGCCTGGGAGAGGCCGAGCTTGATGGAGATCCTGTCGTGCGAGGGCAGCCCGTAGCAGTGCGTGGGCCCGGTGCGGATGAAAGCCGGCGCCGCGTCGAACCAGCCGTCGGTGTCGCAGACGAACCAGGCGTTGACCAGCCGCTTGATCTCGACCTTCCAGTCCAGGTCCGGCAGCAGGTCGTTGACCCACGGGCCGACGGTGACCACGACCGTGTCGACGTGCTCGGTCCCGGCGTCGGTGTGGATCTCGACGCCCCGTCCGACCGGCACAATCTTGCGAACGGTGGTGTAGCGGTGGATCCGCGCGCCGAGCTGTTCGGCTCGGTTCGCCGCGCTCAGCACGGTCAGCTCGGGCCGGATGAAGCCGGCGTTGCGGTCGAGCACGGCCACGTCGCCGTCTGCGATGCGGTACTGGGGGAACCGCCGAGCCAGTTCGACGGCGTCCAGCACCTCGTGGTCGAGGCCGTGTTCGGTGATCGAGTCCAGCGCGGTGCGCATCTGGTGATGCTCGGCGGGTCCCATCAGCAGGCAGCCGGTGAGGCGCCGCAGTTCCCGGCCGGTTTCGTGTTGCAGTTCGCGCCAGAGCGTGTCGGCGTGCTTGATCAGCGGGACATAGCGCACGTCCTCGAACTGCGCGCTGCGGAACACCCGGGTCTCGCCACCGGCGGCGCTGCGGTCGTGCCCCGGCGCGAACCGCTCGAAGCCGACGACCTCGGCGCCGCGCGCGGCGAGGCGCCACATTGCCTGCGCCCCCATGGTGCCGACACCGACGACGGCGACCCGTTTTCTGGTAGCCACGTAGATTCCTCCCGCCGTTGGAGCGGTGAAAGCTGATTGGTAGTGCCTCTCGCCGAGCACCCGGTCGCCGGTCTGCGTCCGAAGGGTGTTCTGAGGGGTCTGCGCCCGGTCGTTCCGCCTGGGGGGTATTCCACTATGCGGCACGGCGTGCTATGTTGTGGCACACAGCCTGGCACCGGTTGCGAACAGCTGTCAAGCCCTCCAACCTCGGGAAACACGAAAGTTACGGGAGAGCGAAGATGGAGATGAAGAGCGTGATCCGCAGCCTGCGCGTTCTGGAGGCGGTGGCGCAGCACCAGCCGGTGAGCGTCAGCGAGCTGGCCAAGCTGTTCGACCTACCCAAGTCGACGATGCAGCGGACGCTGATCACGCTCAGCGAGGCGGGCTGGCTGCGGGCCAGCCGCGGCGACCGCACACGGTGGGAAATCGGCGCACGGGTGCTCGCCGTCCGGCCGGCCGCGTTCCAGGGGTCCAGCCTCTTCGCAGCCGCGCGCGAGCCCATGCTCCGGCTCCGCGACGCCGTCGACGAGACCATCCACCTGTCGGTGCCCGACGGGCTGGAGTGCATGGTGGTCGTCGACCGGGTCGACTCCACCCAGACGGTACGGACCTTCTACCAGATCGGCGAAACCTCGCCGCTGCACACCACGGCGGTCGGCCACGCCGTCCTCGCGCACTTCTCAGCCGACGACATCAACGAGGTGGTTACTGGCAGCCTCCACCACTACGGCGCGTCCACCTTCACCGAGCCGGCCCAGCTACGGGTCGCGCTCGACCACGTCCGGCAGGCCGGCTACGCCGTCAACCGCAACCAGTTCCGGCCCGACGTGTGCGCCATCGCCGCCCCCATCCTCGACCGGTCGGGAACACCCCTGGCCGCGGTCGCGATCTCCATGCCCGACTCCCGGTTCGACGACGATCGGCTGTCCGAGTGGGGACGCCTGGTCGCCGCCACAGCCGACGAGATCAGCATCCGGCACGGCGGGTAGCGGATCGGCCAGACGAGCCCACGAGCGCTTCCGACCGGACAGCGGAGGGAGCGTGATGTTCGAGGTGCTCCTGATCCCCGGCAGGTCGGGCGACGGCCACCAACCTCCGCGTCGAAAGGCCCTGGCGGACCGACCTCGGTCCGCCAGGGCCTCGTCGAATCAGACCGGCACGGCGACGTACTTGTACTCGAGGAACTCGTCGATGCCGACGCGCCCGCCCTCCCGGCCGAGCCCGGACTGCTTGACCCCGCCGAACGGGGCCGCCGGGTTGGACACCAGGCCGGTGTTCAGGCCGACCATGCCGACCTCCAACCGTTCGCTGACGCGCAGCGCGCGGTCGAGATCGCGGGTGAAGACGTACCCGACCAGGCCCCACTCGGTGTCGTTGGCGGCGCGGACGATGTCGTCCTCGTCATCGAAGGTGAGGATCGCCGCGACCGGCCCGAAAATCTCGGTCCGCAGCAGTTGGCTGTCATCGGCCACCCCTGCCAGCACCGTCGGCGGATAGAAGTAGCCGGGGCCGTCCGGCACCACACCGCCGACGAGCACCCGGGCCCCACGGGCCACCGCGTCGGCGACGAGCTCCTCGACCTTGCCCCGACCGGTCCGGTCGATGAGCGGGCCGACGTCGACGCCCGGCTGCGTGCCCGGGCCGACGACCAGCGCGCCCATCCGCTCGGCGAGCCTCGCGGCGAACTCGTCGGCGACACTGCGGTGCACGAAGAAGCGGTTGGCGGCCGTGCACGCCTCACCCATGTTGCGCATCTTCGCCACCATCGCGCCCGCCACCGCGGTGTCGAGATCAGCGTCGTCGAAGACGATGAACGGGGCGTTGCCGCCCAACTCCATCGAGGGACGGACCACCTTCTCCGCACACTGGGCCAGCAGGATCCGCCCCACCTGGGTCGATCCGGTGAACGACAGCTTGCGGATCTGACCGCCACGCAGCAGCGGTTCGACCACCTCGCCGGCCCGCGAGGTGGGGACGACGTTGAGCACCCCCGCCGGCAGTCCCGCCTCGGCGAGGATCTCGGCGAGGGCCAGGCTCGACAGCGGGGTCTGCGGAGCCGGCTTGAGCACCATCGTGCAGCCGGCGGCGACCGCCGGGCCGATCTTGCGGGCCCCCATGGCCAGCGGGAAGTTCCACGGGGTGATCAGCAGACAGGGGCCGACCGGTTGGCGCATCAACACCATCCGGTTGCGCCCGTCCGGCAGCGTGGCGAACCCACCCTCGACGCGCACCGCCTCCTCTGAGAACCAGCGCAGGAACTCCGCGGCGTAGGCGACCTCGCCGCGCGCCTCGGCCAGCGGCTTGCCCATCTCCAGGGTCATCAACCGGGCGAGTTCGTCGGTGCGCGACAGCACGATCTCGTACGCGCGCCGCAGGATCTCGCTGCGGGCACGCGGGGCGGTCCGGGCCCACTCGGCCTGCGCCGCGACGGCGGCGGCCACGGCCCGCTGCCCGTCCTCGGCGCGGCCGTCGGCGACGTGGCACAGCACCTCGCCGGTGGCCGGATCCTCCACCGGCAGGGTGTCGCCGGCGAGGGCGTCGACCCACGCGCCGGCGATGAACAGCCGCTTGGGCACCGTGGAGACCACGTCGCCGGTGTCGGGCAGGGTGATCAGCGTGGTCACAACGCTCCTCCTGAGGGGTCGAGTAGTTCGGTGAGGTGGACGGCGTGTCGTGTCCCGGTGGCGAGGTGGGCCACCTGGGTGGCGCAGCTGAACCCGTCGGCGACGACACTGGCGCCGTGATCGGGCAGCGCTTCCAGGCGGGGGCGCAGCGACAGCCCGGCCACCGCCATCGAGGTGGCGTAGTGCTCGGCCTCGAACCCGAAGTTCCCGGCCAGTCCGCAGCAGCCGTCCGCCTCGACGACGTCGGCTACGCCGAGACGGCGCAGCAGCTCGGCCGGCCGGTCGGCGCGAAACTCCGCGTACTCGTGGCAGTGCGTCTGCAGCAGCACCCGCTCCGGCAGCCCGGACGGTCGCCAATCCGGCGCCGCGAGACGGTTCAACGCGCCGGTCACCGTGTGGACCCGGGCCGCGACACGCCGCGCCGCGTCCGTGCCGAGCAGTTCCGGCACGTCCCGGCGCAGCGCCGCCGCGCAGCTCGGCTCCGGCACCACGATCGGCAGGTCCGCCTCCGGTCCCCGGTCGAGGTGCGCCACCGTACGCGCCATGACCCGGCGGGCGACGCCGAGCTGGCCGGTGCTGACCCAGGTCAGCCCGCAACACAACCCGCTACGGGGCGCGACCGGTACACCGGCGGTGGTGAGCACCCGGCCGGTGGCGGCGGCCACCTGCGGCCGGAACGCCCGGGTGAAGGTGTCGACGAAGAGCACCGCGGCGGGGCTGTCGCTGGCGAGGCCGCGCAGGTGCGCGCCAAGCGCCCGCCGGGGCGCGAAGGCCGGGACCGCCCGCTGCGGGGCGACCCCACCGACGCGGGCGAGCAGCCGGCCGAGCGGGCCGCGCAGCATCGCGTTGACCGGTCGCGCCGCGGCGGTGGCGACCCACGCGGTCAGCGGCAGCCAACCCAGCGAGTAGTGCGACCGGGGCCTGATCCGCCCGCGGTAGTGGTGGTGCAGGAACTCGGCCTTGTAGGTCGCCATGTCCACGCCGGTGGGGCAGTCGGTCGCACACGCCTTGCAGGCGAGGCAGAGGTCGAGAGCGTCGCGAACCGCGGTGGAGCGCCACCCGTCGGCCACCGTCCCGCCGCGCAGCATCTCCTGCAGCACCCGCGCCCGCCCACGGGTGGAGTCGCGTTCGTCACCGGTCACCCGGAAGCTGGGGCACATCACTCCCCCGGCGTCACTGCGGCAGCGGCCCACCCCGATGCAGCGCCGTACCGATCCGGCGAGGCCCTCGGTGTCGTGCGGGTACGTGAACGCGGTGCGCAGCCGGGGCGCGGGGACGACAGCCAGGTCGGCGTCGATCGGCGCGGGTGCGACGATCACGCCGGGGTTGAGCACCCCGTCCGGGTCGAGGATCCGTTTGAAGTCGCTGAACGCCGCCAGCATCGGCTGGCTGTACATGATGCCGAGCAGTTCGCTGCGGGCACGACCGTCGCCGTGCTCCCCGGACAGCGTGCCCTGGTGTCTCGTCACCAGGCGCGCGGCGGCGTGCAGGAACCGGCGCATCGTCGCGCGTCCGGCCGGCGTCGCCTGGTCGAAGTTGATCCGTACGTGCACGCAGCCGGCGCCGAAGTGCCCGTACAGCACACCGGTCAGCTCGTGCTCGGCCAGGAGCGCGCGGAAGTCGCGCAGGTATCCGGCGAGCTGCTGTGGGGCGACCGCGGCGTCCTCCCAGCCGGCCCACGACTCGCCGCCGTCGAGCAGCCGTGCCGCCAGACCGGCGCCGTCCTCGCGGACCCGCCACAGCGAACGGCGCTCGCCACCGTCGGCCACCACCCGACCGGCGACGAGGCGTCCGCGCGACCGCAGCGTGGTGAGCAACTCCTCCGCCCGGGACGCCACCTCCCGCTCGTCGTCGCCGTCGAGCTCGACGTAGAGCCAGGCCCGGCCGTCGGGTAGGCCGGTGACCGAGTCGGCGCCGCGGCGCTGGCGCATGGTGGCGACGATGGCCTCGTCCAGGCCCTCCACCGCGCTGGGCGAGAAGGCGAGGATCTCCGGCACGTCCTCGGCGGCGTCGACCACGTCGTCGTAGCCCAGTGCCAGCAGCGTGGCGGCGGCCGCGGTCGGCACCAGGCGTACGGTCGCCCTGACCACGACCGCGCAGGTGCCCTCGGTGCCGACCAGGGCGCGGGCCAGGTGGAAGCCGTGCTCGGGCAGCAGATGCTGCAACTGGTAGCCGGAGACCTGCCGTGGCAGGCGGCCCAGCTCGGTACGGATCAACCCGAGGTGGTCGGTGACCAGGCGACGCAGTTCGGCCGCGACCCGGGCGGCGTGCGGTTCGTCGGCCCCGGCGACCGCCCGCAGCCCGGTCGGGTCGGCGATCGCGTGCAGGCTGTCCCCGGTGATGATCTCCAGCGCCTCGACGTGCGCACTGGTGCGGCCGTGGCGCACCGACCGGTTCCCGCACGCGTCATTGCCGATCATGCCCCCGAGGGTGCAGCGGCTGTGTGAGGACGGGTCGGGGCCGAAGGTGAGACCGAAACGGTCCGCCGCCGCGCGCAGGTCGTCGAGGACCACGCCCGGCTCGACCACCGCGGTGCGGGCGACCGGATCGATGGAGATGATCCGGTTCATGTGCCGGGAGAAGTCGATGACCACACCGGGGCCGACGGCGTTGCCCGCCATGCTCGTGCCGCCCCCGCGGGCGGTTACCGGGATGCCCAGTTCCCGGCAGACCCCCAGCAGGGCACGGACCTGGTCCACGGAGCGCGGAAACGCCACCGCACGTGGCGGCACCCGGTAGTTGGACGCGTCGTAGGAGTACTGCGCCAGCCGGCCCGCGTCGGTCTCCACCGGCAGGTCGGCGGCGACCCGGGCCAGCCGGCGCAGCAGTTCCGTGCTCATGGCGTCGGCGCACCGGCGGCGACCGCCGCCGTCCAGGCCCGCAGTCCCTCGTCGATCGCCTCCTCGTCGACCACCAGGGCCGGGATCATGCGGACGATGTGGTTCCACGCCCCACACAGCAGCAACAGCAGGCCCTCGTCGACGGCGGCCCGCTGCACCCGGGCGGCGGCCTCCGGGTCGGGCTCCCCCTCCTCGGTGACGAATTCGCACGCCTGCATCAGGCCCAGGCCCCGCACGTCCCCGATCCGGGGGTTGCCGGCCGCCACCGCCTCCAGCCCGGCGCGCAGCCGCTTGCCCATCACCTCCGCGTTGGCCACCAGACCCTCGTCGCGTACCACGTCGAGGGTCGCCACCGCGGCCGCGCACGCCACCGCGTTCGCGCCGTACGTCCCGCCCTGCGACCCCGGCCACGCCAGGCGCATCAGCCGCTCCGGCGCGGCGATGCCGGAGAGCGGAAAGCCGCTGGCCAGGCCCTTGGCGGTGACCAGGATGTCCGGTACGACGTCGAAGTGCTCGTGGCCCCAGAACCGCCCGGTCCGGCCGACACCGGTCTGCACCTCGTCGAGAATGAGCAGGAAGCCGTGCCGATCGGCCCGCTCCCGCAGCCCGCGTAGGAAGCCCTCGGTGGCCGGAACGTACCCGCCCTCGCCCAGCACCGGCTCGACGATGACGGCCGCGGTGTCGTTGGGCGCGGAGATCGTCTGCAGGACGTAGTCCAGTTCCCGCAGTGCGAACCGGGTCGCCGTCTCCTCGTCCCAGCCGTAGCGGAACGCGGTCGGGAACGGGGTGACGACCACCCCGCTCATCAGCGGCGAGAAGCCGGACCGGAACCGCGTTCCGGAGGTGGTCATCGAGGCGGCGGCGACGGTGCGGCCGTGGAAACCGCCATGGCAGACCAGGATGTTCGGCCGGCCGGTGGCCTGGCGGGCCAACCGCATGGCCGCCTCGACCGCCTCGCTGCCGGAGTTGGTGAAGAACAGGCTGTCCAGCTCTGCGGGCAGGACCTCGCCGAGCTTCGCGACGAGGCGCCGCAGCGGCTGGTGCAGAACGGTGGTGTACTGGCCGTGGATCAGGGTCGCGACCTGCTCCTGGGCGGCCTGTACCACCCGCGGGTGGCAGTGCCCGGTGCTGGTCACCCCGATGCCGGCGGTGAAGTCGAGGAAGCGGCGCCCATCCTCGCCGTACAGGTACACGCCCTCCCCACGGACCGCGACCACCGGGGTCGCCTGCCGTAGGTGCGGCGACAGCTCTGTCATGATCATCTCCCGTTTCGCGCAGCGAGGTCGTCACTGACCGTCGCAGCCGTCGGAACGCGGAACAAGGCACAATCCGTCACCCGCGACCCGCGCCGAGCAGACGTTTTGTCACCCGCAGACCTTGCGGAGACCCCGAACCGCCTGGTTCCATTACTCACCGTGACGGAATCGCCGCCTCCCGACCGCACCCCGCTCACGGTGGCGGACGTACTACGTCTACCGGTGCTCGCCGCCGGTCAGCCCACGGTCGTCTGCGGGCATGACCGGTTGTCCCGCGCGGTCCGGTGGGTGCACGTCACCGAACTGACCGACCCCGCCT
The DNA here is from genome assembly GCF_004348355.1 of Micromonospora sp. KC721. Taxonomy (NCBI): domain Bacteria; kingdom Bacillati; phylum Actinomycetota; class Actinomycetes; order Micromonosporales; family Micromonosporaceae; genus Micromonospora; species Micromonospora sp. KC721. Next base: position 41,327 of record NZ_SMJY01000001.1, read on the forward strand.
CCTTCCTCAAGGGCGGTGAACTGGTGCTCACCACCGGCATGCCCCTGCCCACCGAACCCGCCCTGATCCGCAGCTACGTCGACGAACTGGCCCAGGTGGGCGCGGCCGGCCTCGTGATCGAACTGGTCCGCCGGTACCGGCAGCCACCCGACGCGCTGGTCCGTGCCTGCCGTTCCCACGACCTGCCGCTCGTCGTACTCACCAGGGAGGTCAACTTCGTCGACGTCACCCAGACCGTCCACGCCCTGATCCTGGGCAGCCAGGTCGAGTCCCTTCGCCGGACCCAGCAGGTCCACGAGGCGTTCACCTCGCTGACGCTGCGCGGTGCGTCACCCGACGAACTGGTACGCGCCGCCGCCGAGATGAGCGGGCACCCGGTGGTCCTGGAGAACCTGATCCACCAGGCGATACTCCACGACACCGCCGGCCGCCCCCTCACCGACGTGCTCGGCGGCTGGGAACGGCGCTCCCGGGCCACCTCCTCGCCGCAGCGCACCGATGTCTGCGGGCCGGAATCCTGGCTGGTCACCCCGGTGGAGTACCAAGGGGAACGATGGGGCCGGCTGGTCATGGTGCCCGACTCCACCTCGCCACCCACCTTCGGCGCGGACCAGGTCATGGTGCTCGAACGCGCCGCGATGGCGCTGAGTATCGCCCGGTTGGTGCACGGCCGCCCCTGGGAACGCGCCGCCCACCGCACGGCGCTGCTGGACATCGTCGAGCGGCGTTACCGCTCCGCGCCGGAGGCCCGCGCCCGCCTCGACGCGCTCGGGGTGCCGACGCACGGCCGGCAGCTCGTCATCGTCCTGGTCACCGTCGCCGAGGGGATGGGCGAACTCGAGAAAACGGTGGTGCAGGAACTGCGGGACGCGGGCGCGAGGGCACTGGTCGCGGAGATCTCGGGTACCCGCGTCGGCGTACTCCTCGCCCTGCCTGCCACCCGCACCTGGCGACCGGTGGTGGAGCGGGTGGCCAAGGCCGTCCGGCACCGGCATCCCGCCGCCGTGGTGAGCGTCGGCGGTGAGGTCGACGACCTCACCGAGGTGGCGCGGTCCTTCCAGGACGCGGTGCGAGTCGGCGAGGCGGCCGTCCCCGGGGAGCGCGCCTACGTCGAGCGGTCGGACATCGGCCTGCGGGAGCTCCTGCACGCGCTGCGCAACGAGGTCCAGCTACAGGACTACGTCGAGCGGTGCCTCGGCCGCCTGATCGAGCACGACGACCGGCACGGCGGCGACCTGCTGGCCACCCTGCACGCCTACCTCGACGCCGCCGGCAACAAGACCCTCGCCGCCCGGCGCCGATCGATCTCCCGGCAGGCGCTCTACGAGCGGTTGCACACCATCGAACGTCTCCTCGACCGGGACCTGGAGTCCGGCTGGGACCGGTCTGAACTGCACGTGGCCCTCACCGCGCTCGGGGTGCAGCGGTTGTCCGCCGGCACGCCCAGCGGCGAGCCGGCGGGCCGACCGGCGGTGCGCCGGCCGACAACCACCGACACGTGATGACTCCTGGACCGCCCGTCAGGGCAGGTGGTCGCCGACCAGCGCGAGGCACTGGATCGCGGCGAGGCCGTACTGGGCACTGGCGTTGGTGGAGACGAAGCCGGCCTCGTCGACCGGCTTGAGCACGGCTGGCCCCTCGACCCGCACCGAGCGGAACCCGAGATTCCGCGGGTAGCCGGCGTGACCGGTGTAGAACTCCTGCCAGGCACGGGCCGCCAGGGTTCGGTCGCCGAGCTTCGCGGCGGCGTACGCGGTGAGCCGGGAGTGCGCCTGACGCAGGTTGAGGTTGCCCAACGACTGTCCAACCTCGGCGGTCTGCTCGGCCGCGGTGCCGTTGTAGAGCCGGCAGTACTGCAGCCACGCGTTGGTGAACTCGGGCATGTCGACCAGGTCGATCAGTTCGCTACAGATCTCGACCAGGCCGAACACCGCGCCGAGCGACCCGACCGACACCGCCGGTTGGGCGGGGGCGAACGTCCCCGTCTCCAGGTCGTAGCGGCCACTGCCCTGGATGAAGCCGTTGGGCATGGCGGCGATGGTGCGCGCGGTGTTGAGCAGTCTCGTCCGGGCGGTCGGGTCTCCCCCGCGTTCCCACTCGGTGAGCCAGGCCGCGGCCAGGCCGCTCCAGTCGGTGCCGGTGCTGATGGAGAGCGCACGCGGGTCCGGCTCGTACGGCTCGGTGCGGATCTTGCGGATCGGGTCGAGGACGAGGAAGGTCCGGTCGGAGTCGACCAGGTCGCGCATCAGGTCACCCGCGCGTTCGTCGGCGGTGAGGAAGTAGTAGAAGCGCCGGTACGCCGCGGAGCTGATCCGTAGCTGTTTGGCGCTGTCGGCCCAGTGCAGCACACCGTGCCGGGTGCCCAGGTCGCGGTACTTGCCGAGGTGGTAGACGTCCACCTCGCCGGTGTGCCGGGTCATCGCCTCGGCGAACCGGAACACGTCGGCCCGCCCGGAGCGCAGGTAGTGGTACCACAGCCACAGGTCGGGCGACAGTTCGGAGTTGGCCCAGGCGTATCCCCCGACGTCGTACCGCCACACGTGCCGGTCGGCGTCGTAGCTGTGCATGATGTCGCCGTAGTTCCAGAACCCGTACCACGAGCGCTGTTCCACCTGGTTGCGGTGGTGGTCGAACAGGAAGTCGAGGCGGTCCTCGATCTCGCGGCGGGCCGGGGTGCTGCGGTCGACGGGGCTCCAGTCGCCGAAGACACCGGCGGCGTGCAGGCTGGCCGGCGGGGCGACGATCAGCGGTGGCTTCCGGACGGCGTCGGCGAGCTGGGACAGGCGCTCGGCGGACGGCGTGCCGGCCAGTGCCCAGAACGACAGCTCGGTGGTGCGTGCCACGCCGTAGGGGCTGCCGAAGCCGGGTTCGTAGTCCTCGTACGTGATCTCCAGGCCTTCGAGCTGCTCGGGGTAGGTGTCCTGGCCCATCCCGTCGTGGTAAAAGCGCAGGTCCATCGGCGCGGCGTCGGGTGACCAGAGCCAGACGGTCACCTCGGCCGCGTCGCCGGCCGCGCCCCGGATGTCGAGCTGGCTCGGGTGCAGTTGCCAGAAGTCCTTCATGCCGAACGCGAGTCCGCCGGAGACGCCGCCGACGTACCCGAGACCGGCGGCGCGGCGGCCGGTGTCGACCTGGATCCAACCGTGCCCGGCACTGGTCCGCTTGCGGATGTCGAAACAGCCGTCGGAGAGCTGCCGGAGGCTGTAGTCGCCCCAGGCCGGTATGAGGTGCAGCCGGCTCGACACGCGGGTGTCCCAGGTCGACACGTCCGGTGTCGGACGGCCGGCGATCTGCGCCTGCCGTACCGCCGCGCCGGGGTCGCGTCGCAGGCCGGTGAGGCCACGGACCGCCTCGCCGAGCACGCCGTCGTCGTCCCCGGCGAAGCGGATGTGCCGGTCGTGGAGCTGGTCGGTCATCGGCACCTGGAAGCGGACGCCGAGGCCGCCGATGAAATCCTTCTTCTCGTCGCCGTCGAAGACGAACGTGTGCATCATCCGGATGCCGTCGCTGCCTGCGTACAGGTACAGCCGCACGGTGAACGGCAGCCACCCGCGGCGGCCACGGAAGATCCGGTGCCGTCCCTCGATGCGCACGACCGCGCGCACCGGACCGCGCTGTTCGACGGTCACCGCCCGGACCTCGCCGGTGAACCGCTCGGTGCGGACGACGGCCGGAGCATCGTCGGCGTTGTCCTTGCGCAGGCACACGAGCGTGCCGTTCTTGGCGACCGTGCGGCCGGCGCGGACGATCGACGGCACCAGAACGTAACCACTGCGGGCGATCGTGCACCGCACGACGCCGGTGTCCACCTGGATCGTCTTGGCGGTTTCGATGATCTTCAGGGGTTTGGCCGGCGCGACGGCCGCACCGGGGCGCAGCAGGTACGCCTCGGCGGGTGGGGCCTCGGTGCCGATCGCGTGGGCGGTCCACTTGACCGAGCCGTCCGGCCAGAAGCCGATCGGCCAGGACTGTACGGGTACCGCCGCACCCCCGGCGGTGGCCAGCGACAACTCCTGATTGCGGGCGAGGGTGCCGCGCGGCCAGGGCACGCCCCAGGTGGTGCCGACGAGCGCCGCAGGCGCGCCGCCCTCGAGCCAGCGCAGCGGAACGTCGGGCGGATCCGCGGCAGCGGTCTCGGCGCGGCCGGTTGCGGCGGTCGGCCGGGCCGGTGCTGCGGCGGCCGGTTGGGACAGCGGCAGCCGGGTGGCGGCGCCGGCGAAGGCGGCACCCATCAGGAGACTGCGTCTGGGCAGCTGGGACATGGCGCACTCCACGTGAGGGGATCCGCGGCCGAAGACCTGTTATGGAAACGCTTACTATCATGTGCAGGTAATCAGATGCGTCGATAGCCTGTCAACACCCTCAGCAGTGCCCAATCTGCTGCTGCCAGCCACGTTGATCGTCACCCGTGAGGTGCCTATGCTGAAACTCGCTGCCACAAACGCTTCAACCCGCCTCCCACCTGTTGACGGCTGGTCGTCGCCGTACACCGGGTGGACCAGGGCGCACTGGGAGACGGTGGCCGACCACCTGCTGGCCGCGGTCACGCCGCACGCGGTGCCGGGTTTCGCCCAGTACCGGCTTCCCGGGCGGCCCGGCGACGCCGGCCTGACCAGTGACGGCCTGGAGGGTTACGCGCGGACGTTCCTCCTGGCCGCCTTCCGGATCGCGGGCGCCGGCGGCAACGTGCCGGCGGAACTCGTCGAGCGGTACGCGGACGGCCTCGCCCACGGCACCGACCCCGGACACCGGTACGCCTGGCCGGCACCGGCCGACTGTTCGCAGCAGATCGTGGAGGCCGCCTCGATCGCGTTGGCGTTGCACGAGACCCGCCGCTGGCTGTTCGACCAACTCGACGACCGGGTGCGGGAACGGGTCGTCGACTGGCTCGCCGGCTTCGCGGGCCGGCGGACGTGGCAGAGCAACTGGGTGCTGTTCCCCGTGGTGATCCAACAGTTCCTGGCGCAGGTGGGCGGACCGCACGACCCGGCCGAGATCACCGGCGGGCTGGACCGGATCGAACAGTGGTACGTCGGGGACGGCTGGTACACCGACGGTGCCGGCCAGTGCTTCGACTACTACGCCGGTTGGGCGATGCACCTGTACCCGCTGATGTGGGCACGGATGTCCGGCGACCGGGAGCGCGGCTGCCGGTACCGGCAGCGGCTGCGCGCGTTTCTGGAGCAGTATCAGCACATGTTCGCGCGGGACGGCGCTCCGGTGCACCAGGGCCGGTCGCTGTGCTACCGGTACGCCGCCGTCGCCCCGTTGTGGCTGGGCGAGTTGATGGAGGCCAGCCCGCTACCCGCCGGCCGCACCCGCCGAATTGCCAGCGGAGTGCTGCGGCACTTCGTCGAGCGGGGGGTGCCGGACGAGCGAGGGCTGCTGGGTCTCGGCTGGTACGACGACTTCCTCCCGACCGTCCAGCACTACTCCGGGCCAGCCTCGCCGTACTGGGCGGGCAAGGGCTTTCTCGGCCTGCTGCTGCCCGCGGACCATCCGGCGTGGACGGCCCGGGAGAGCACCGCGCCGATCGACGACGGCGACCGGGCCGTCGCGATGCCCGGTCCCGGCTGGCTGCTGCACGCCACCCGGCACGACGGTCTCGTCCGGGTGGTCAACCACGGCAGCGACCGGGCCCGCCACCTCGCCGCCGACGGGCTTGAGGACCCGCACTACACCCGCTTCGGGTACGCCTCGCACGCCGCACCGGAGGCCGGCGAGGCGGCCCGCGCCCGGGCGGTGGACGGTCATCTCGCCGTGGTGGCACCGGACGGCACGGTCTCGCGTCGCCGCCGGATCGAGCCGGTCGCCGCGTACGACCGGTTCGCCGCCTCCGCGTACGAGGACGAGCTGCCTGTCGGTCCGGTGCGGGTGCAGACCGCCTCGCTCGTGCGGGGGCCGTGGGAGGTGCGCGTGCACCGGGTCACCGCGCCGCCCGGCTGCGGGGTACGCGAGGGCGGGTACGCGCTGGCCGCCGACCACCCGCCCGCCGAGCGGACCGGACCGGGATGGGCACGGGTGCGGCGGCCGGACGGGCTGGCCAGCGTCGTGGTCGCCCTGCACGGCCTCCGCGACGCCGCCGTGGCGAGGTCGGTCGACTCGAACGCGTACGGCGCGTGCTCGGCCACCCCCTACCTGACGGCGCCCGAACACCCGGGTGGCAGCGCCCTCTACGTCTCGCTGGTGGCGCTCACCGGCGACCGCGTCGTACCGGACGCGCTGCGGGAGTCGATCGTGGCGGTGGTCGACGGAGACCGGGTGGGCATCCGGTTCCCGGACGGGGAACGGATCGAGCTGACCATGGGCGCCGCGCCGGCCTACGCCCGTCATCCGGTCACCGGCGCGTCGGTCCACTGGCCAACGGCTTGACACCACTCAACGCGGACCCGATCATTTCTGTAACCGTTTTCTGAAACCACGGGGTGGCGATGGCGCGACGGGCGAGGGAAGCTTCGGAGGGCCGGCGCCGGTCCACGATCCGTGAGGTCGCCGACCGGGCCGGGGTGTCCGTGGCGACCGTCTCCCGAATCCTGACCGGCAGCTACCCGGCCGCTCCGTCGACCCGGGCGCGGGTGATGCGTGCGGTCAAGGAACTGGACTACGTGGCGAACGCCCACGCCCGGGCGCTGGCCGGCAGCCCGAGCAAGAGCATCGCGATCGTGCTCAACTCGGTGATCTCGCCCCACTACGCCCACGTGGCGCAGGGCGTCGAGGCCCAAGCCGCCGCCGAGGGCCGGCTGTGCCTGATCGGCACCACGGGGGGCGACCCGGAGCGCGAACTCGCGATGGTCAAGTTCATGCGGGAACAGCACGCCGAGGCGGTCATCCTGGTCGGCAACGTGGTGGCCGACGAGAAGTACCGGCAGCGGATGAGTCAGTACGCGTACGCCCTGGCCGCGATAGGTTCCCGGCTGGTGCTGTGCGGACGCCCGCCGCTCGGCGCGGACGTACCCGCGGTCGTCGTGGAGTACGACCACGCGGGCGGCGCGTTCGCGGCCACCAGCCACCTGCTGTCCGCCGGGCATCGCCGGATCCTCTGCCTGGGCCACCGCGCCGGCTACACCACGGCGGAGGGGCGGCTGGCCGGGTACCGGCAGGCGTTGGCCGCCCACCGCCTGCCGCACGACCCCGCGCTGGAGGTCGAGGGCACGATGGAGTGGCACGAGGGCTACCGGATGATGACCGAACGGCTGGCCGCCGGCACCCGCGACTTCACCGCCGTCTTCGCCATCAACGACCTGATCGCCGGCGGTGCCCACCGGGCGCTCGTCGAGCACGGACTGCGGGTGCCCGACGACGTGTCGATGGTCGGCTTCGACGACCTGCCGCCCTCCCTCGACCTCAACCTGACCACCGTGCACCTGCCCCACGAGGAGGTCGGGCGCACCGCCGTACGCCTCGCGCTCGAGCACGAGGCGCGCGGCGGCACCCCGCCCCACGTCATCCTCGGCACGCACCTGGTGGTACGCGACTCGGTCCGACCGATTCTGCGGTGACGGCGCCGCAGGCCCGGCTCACCTGGCCGCGGCGTACTCGGCGGCCAACTCCTCGGCGAGCTTGTCGCCGCCGGCCTGCCGCCATTGAATGACCGCGTCCTGCCAGGCGGAGAGCGGCTTGCGGCCGAAGACGATGGCCGACACCGCGTCGCCGACGATCCGGTTCAGCTCGGCCCCCTTGCTGCTCTGCGTCGCCGATCGCAGCCCGACCGCGGGGTCGGCGACGCTGCTGGGCAATACCGCCTTCTCCCACTCGTGCACGGCGCGGGCCGCCTCGGGGTGTCCCGGCAGGTACAGCACGGCCGGCGCGACGCCGATGTACTTGACCGGCAGGTTGGTGTTGTTCTCCACGCCGGCCAGCGCGCTGGGCGCGACGCCGTTGGCGTTCTTGGTGTAGTGCACGCCCTCGACACCAAAGGTGGCCAGCTCGTACTCCGCGGTACCGAACGGCGCGCTGAGGTAGTTGCAGATACGCAGAAGCATCGCGATCCGCTCGGGGCTGGCCTTCTTGAAGGCCACGTGGCCGAAGAAGCCGGTGCCGCGCCAGGGCGTCGGGGCGGGTCCGTAGGGTCGGCCCAGATCGAGCTGGAACCTGCCGTTGATCTTGGCGAGGGTGTTGGGGGCCACCGAGCCGAACCCGTCGCTGATCGACACCACCGTGCCGCTGTGCCAGAACGTCTGCAGGTCGGTGGCGCTGAGCGTGAGGCTGTCCGGATGGTAGGCCCCGGCCTCGGCGAGGCGGCGCATGACCCCGAGCGCCTCCTCGTACTGCCCGGTGGTGAGGGTGCTGACGAATTTCCCGCCGTCCACCCGCCACTGGTTGGGCGCGCCGAGCGAACCGGCGTGGTAGGCGATCGCCCCGGAACCGCCGAACAGGGACTTGGAGCCCCCGATGCCCCACCGCCGACCACCGGTGACCTTCCGCATCGCGGCCAGGTACCCCTCGGTGTCCCAGTCAACCGGCACACCGGCCTGGTTCAGAGCGGTGCGGTTGACGAACAGGCTGTTACCCGGTGCCGGCCGCTCCAGCGGCACGCCGTAGATCCGGCCGCTGATGCGACCCATCGCCTGCCAGGCGCGCGTCGGGATGTTGGCGAGGTTCGGGTACTGCCGCACCGCGTCGCCACCGACCAGGTCCGAGATGTCGGCGCACTGCGCCTGGACGAACTCGGCCGCGCGAGGTAGCGCCAGCTGGCTGAACATGATGATGTCCGGCAGGTCGTCGCCGGAGGCCATCAGCGTGGTCATCTTCTGGCTGTACTCGGCGTCGGGGACGACCACGATCCTGAGGTTGACGTTGAGCGCCTTGTTGATCGCCTGCCAGAACCGGTTGGCCTCCACCGGTCTGGGCGGAGCACCGTAGGTGATGACCATCGCGGTGACCTCGGAGCCGTCACCGACGGTGTCGTTCACCGATCTGACCACCTGCTGCGGATAGGTCAGGTACAGGGGTTGCACGCCGTTCGCGTCACCGGGCGCGTCCGGCGGCGGCCCGGAGAACGGCACGTACGTGGGCCACGGCACGAGATCCTTGCCGGCGTTGCCGACATCACGTTTCGCACCGTCACCACAACCGGCCAGCAGCGGCCCGGCGACACCGGCCAACGCGCCCGCGCCGGCCAACGTCAACAACGACCGCCGGGGGTAGTGGACAGCCATGCGGTCCCTCCTCTCTAGAGGGTGGCAGCTACGCCTTGAGGGCTCCGGTGAGGACACCCTTGACGAAGTAGCGCTGTAGGAACGGATAGACGAGCACGATGGGCGCGGTGGCGAGCACCACCACGGCCATCTGGGTCGACTGTGGCGCGGCGGTGGCCACGGCCTCCCCGGTCATGTCGGCACCACCGGTGACGTACTGCCGCAAAACGGTGCCGATCGGCCACTTCGACTGGTCGTTGAAGTAGATGATCGCCTCGAAGAAGCGGTTCCAGTACGCCACCGCGTAGAACAGGCCGACGACCGCCAGCACCGCCTTGGACAGCGGCAGCACCACCCGCCACAGGATGGCCAGATCCCCCGCGCCGTCGATGCGCGCCGCCTCCAGCAACTCGGCCGGGATGGACTGGAAGAAACCGCGCATCACGACCAGGTTGAAGACGTTGACCAGGAAGGGCAGGATCAGCGCGGCGTACTGGTCGAACAGCCCGGTGGTACGCACCACCAGGAACAACGGGATCATCCCCGGCGGAAACAGGAACGTGAACAGGATCAACAGCAGCACCGGCCGCCCGCCGTACACGCCCGGTCGGCTGAGCGCGTACGCCAGGAGGACGGTGCAGGTCAGGCTCAGGGCGGTACCGACGAGGGTGACGCCCGCGCTCACCAGCAGGGCGCGCGTCACGACGCCGCCGTCGAGGATCTCGGTGTACGCGTCGACGGTGATCCGCCGCGGCCACACGACCCAGCCACCGTTGGCGATCACGTCCTGGGGCGCGGCGAGGCTGGTCGCCACGACGGTCCAGATCGGAAACAGCACGAGCAGCACGACCACCGTGAGGGCGACGGCCTTCGCCGCCCGGACGGCCGGTCCGGGCCGCCCCTGCCAGGCGGGGTACGTGTGCTTCATCGCTGGTACACCCCCTGCTCGCCGAGCCGGTGCGCCACCTTGTTCGCCGTGTAGACGAGCGCGACGCCGATGACGCCCTTGAACAGGCCGGCCGCGGCCGCGTAGCCGAACTCGCCGTTGGCGAAGCCGGTGAAGTACACGAACGTGTCGAGCACCTCCCCGACCTCCGGGCCGACCGCCTGCCGTTGGAGGAAGAACTGCTCGAAGCCGACGTCCAGGAACTCACCGAGCCGCAGTACGAGCAGCAGCACGATGACCGGTCGGATACCCGGCAACGTCACGTGCCACAGCCGACGCCACCAGCCGGCGCCGTCCAGCGCCGACGCCTCGTACTGCTGCTCGTCCACCTGCGACAACGCGGCGAGGAAGATGATGGTGGCCCAGCCGCACTCCTTCCAGAGCACCTGCGCGACCACCAACGGCTTGTACGCCTCCGGGTTGCCGATGACGTGGATGGTGCCCAGCCCCCACTCGTCCAGCCACCCGTTGACCACGCCGGCACCGCCGAGCATGTGCTGGAACAGCGCCACGACGATCACCCAGGACAGGAAGTGCGGCAGGTACACCACGCTCTGCACGAACCGCTTGACGACGTCGCCGACCAGGCTGTGCAGCAGCAGCGCCAGGGCCAGCGGCGCGGGGAAGAAGAAGACGATCTGGAGCGCGGCGATCAGCACGGTGTTGTGGACCGCGTTCCAGAAGTCCGGGTCGCCGAACATCTGCCGGACGTTCGCCAGCCCGACCCACTCGCTGCCCGCGATGCCCAGAAACGGCACATAGTCCACGAAGGCCAGCGTGTTTCCGAACAAGGCGCCGTAGTGGAAGACCAGGAAGTAGGCGACGCCGGGAGCCATCAACAGCAGCAGTAGCCGGTCACGGCGGAACCGCTGGCGATGACCGCGGCGCGCCCCGGGGGCGACGCGCCGGACGCCGCCGTCGATGGGGCTGGCGGCCCGCCGCCCGACGTCGGACGACCGCTGGGCATCGATCGCGCTCACGTCGGCGGCCCCTCCCGTGCCATGACCTTTGGTCATTCGGCCGTAACAAAGTGGGAAGAAGATAAAACGCTTACCTGCCTGAGTCAACCACTGGACCTTGTCTGCCTTGGATACGTAGGCTTGTCGGCGGGTAACCGTTTACATCGACGAACTCGACCGGAGGACGGGGGCGGCCCGCCGCCGCACCGCGCGATGTGGACCTGCTGCTGACCGGCGGGACTGCCTGCGCATCGGCGAGCCGGTGCTGGCCCCGGCACCACGGTTCGGTGCCGTCGTCCACACCGCCGGCTCGGTGCAGGGACACCTCGATCCGGCCGTGTTCGCCGGGGCATCGCCGTCTCCTCGGCCGCGCGGGCGAACGCGGTGCCGGTCGTCGACACCGTCGCCGCTGTCCTACGAGACAGAACCGTACGACGACGCCCTGCGCTCAGCTGAGCTGGGCGTACTCGCGGAACTCCCAGTCGGTGACGTACCGCCGGAACCGCGCGAACTCGTCCCGCTTGAAGGTGAGGAAGGCGTCGACGAAGGACTTGCCGAGCACGTCGGTGAGTTCGTTGTCGGCCGCCAGGGCGTCCAGCGCCTGACCGAGGTCGGTGGGGAGCTCGGCCGCGGCGGTGGTGTCGGCGGCGCGGCCGGTCGCCGGGGCGGGGGGCTCGGTCGCGGCGGTGATGCCGAGATGGATCGCGGCCAGCAGACCGGCGATGGCCAGGTAGGGGTTGGCCGTGCCGTCGCCGAGGCGAACCTCCAGCCGGGTGGCCGCTCCGCGTTCCGGCGGGATGCGCACCATGGCGTGGCGGTTGTCCAGACCCCAGTTGACCAGCCACGGGGCAATGGTGTCCGACCCGAGCCGCTTGTAGGAGTTGACGGTGGGGTTGAGCAGCGCGGACAGGGCGGGCGCATGCTCGAGGACGCCGGCCAGGGCGTGCCGGGCCGTGGCAGACAGGCCGTGCGGCTCGTCCGGGGCGGCGAGGACATTGCCGCCGTCCGCGTCGACGAGGGAGACGTGCAGGTGGAATCCCGATCCGCCGCCGTCGTTGGACGGCTTGGCCATGAACGTGGCCAGCCGACCCTCGGCCCGGGCGAGTTCCTTGACCGCGGCCTTGAACCGGAAGGCGCGGTCCGCGGCGTCCAGCGCCGGGGAGTGGTTGAGGTTGATCTCGAACTGGCCGCCGTCGAACTCGCGGTTGCCGCCGCTGACGCCCAGGCCGAGGGTGTGCAGGGCGCGCACGGTACGCAGCAGGTGTCCGTCCGGGTCGCCGCGGCGACCGGTGGTGTAGACGTTGCCCGGGGCGCGGGCGTAGCGCCGCCAACCGGTGGCGGCAGTGGCGTCCGGCTCGAACAGGACGTACTCCAGTTCCGGGCCGACGACCGCGGTCAGGTCCGCGTCGGTGAGTCGGGCGAGGACCTGGCGCAGCAGGTCCCGGGATGATTCGGGCACGCTCTGGTCGGTGGCTGCGTCGCGTACGTCGCCGATGCACCAGGCCACGTTCGGCTCCCAGGGCAGCGGGACGACGGTGTCCAAATCCGGACGTACCAGGATGTCCGGCATTCCCGCCTCGATGCCGCCGGCGATGTCGGATTGGTCCCCCCGGGCGCCGGTGTGGTAGACGGCGCGGCTGAAGGCGAGGCGCGCCGGGCCGCGTACGGCAGCTGGTGGAGCAGGATGTCCCGGCTCCGGTCGGAACCGGTCAGGTCCGGAAAGGCGACCCGGAGGACATCGACCCCCGCGGCGTCGAGCGCCGCCATGGCGCGTCCGACCTGGGCGGCTGTCTGGGCACTCAATGGATACTCCAGGTGCAGGGAAGGCCTCTATTATGTCCTAATTTACGCCTGCCCCACGAAGCACCCCGACAGGATACATTTGGCCTCAAACGAGTCGTCCACCCCGACGCCGAGGAGAAGTCCGTGCTCAGGCAGCGCCGCTCCATCACCGAGACCGAGCAGGCCATTCAGGAACGCCTGGGCGGGCTACCACTGCAACGTGAGGCGATGGCCGCGGTGGGCAACATCCACCGCGCCGCCGCGGCGATCCGGCAGCACCTGGAGAACTCGGCCCTTCGCCCGCACGAGTTGACCTGGACCGGCTTCGTCGTGCTCTGGGTGCTGTGGATCTGGGGCGAGGCGGAGTCCTGGTCGGTGGCCGAGGAGGCCGGCATCTCGAAGGGCACGCTGACCGGCATCTCGCAGACCCTCGAGTCGCGCGGACTGGTGGCCCGCTCCCCCCACCCCGAGGATCGCCGCCGAGTCCTGCTGGCGCTGACCCCGAAGGGAGAGAACCTCATGGAGGAGCTGTTCCCGGCCTTCAACGCGGAGGAGGCGTTCGTCGCCGCCCCGCTCGACCTCGCCCAGTGCCGGCAGCTCGCCGAAGGGCTGCGTGCCATCATCAGCCAACTCGAGACTCACGGCGAGCAGCGCAGGCGGGACCTCCTCGACGGCGAGAAGCTGACCCCTCGACGCTCGGGCCGCCGCCCGCGCCAGGAGTCCTGACGCCGCCCGGAACCGGCACCGAAGCGTGTGAGGTCACACAACAACCTCGCCCCCTTGACGAACCGCGGTGGACCTGGTTGTTTGTTTGGAGTCAAACGGATTGAGGCAGGGCATGGATCGTGAACCCCACGCAGCGGGAGGTTCAACGCCCCGGCGCGCGCCCCCGGCCGCCGTGACCGGCCAGACCAGCAAGGAGTGACCCGATGGACCTGACCAGGTGGTTGGCCGCGGCGGTCGCGTCGAACGCCGACTGGGCGAAGAGCTTCGGCCCCTACGAACCGCACCCGGCGCTGGCCGTCGACGACAGCCGGTTCGCCGAGGTCTTCGCCACCTTCACCGAGCGGCTCAAGGACAACTACCCCTTCTTCCACCCCCGCTACGCCGGCCAGATGCTCAAGCCACCCCACCCGGCGGCCGTGGTGGGCTACCTGACCGCGATGTTGATCAATCCGAACAACCACGCCCTGGACGGCGGGCCAGCCACCGCCGCGATGGAGCGTGAGGTCGTGCAGCAGTTGGCCACCATGTTCGGGTACGACACCCACCTCGGGCACCTGACGACCAGCGGCACCATCGCCAACCTCGAAGCCCTCTTCGTGGCCCGCGAACTGCACCCGGGCAGGGGCGTCGCCTACAGCACCGAGGCCCACTACACACACGGCCGGATGTGCGGTGTCCTCGGCGTGGAAGGCTTCCCCGTACCCACCGACGACCTCGGCCGGATGGACCTGGACGCGCTGGAGGACCTGCTGCGTACCGGCCGGATCGGCACCGTCGTGCTCACCGCCGGGACGACCAGCCTCGGCGCCGTCGAGCCGATCCACGAGGCGCTGGCCCTGCGCGAGCGGTACGGCGTGCGGATCCACGTCGACGCCGCCTACGGCGGCTTCTTCACCCTGTTGGCGGGCGCGGACGGCCCCGAGGGACTGCCGGCCGAACCCTGGCAGGCCGTCGCCCAGAGCGATTCGGTGGTGGTGGACCCGCACAAGCACGGCCTGCAACCCTACGGCTGCGGCGCGGTGCTCTTCCGCGACCCGACGGTAGGCCGGTTCTACCTGCACGACTCGCCGTACACGTACTTCACCTCGGAGGAACTGCACCTGGGCGAGATCAGCCTGGAGTGCTCCCGTGCCGGTGCGGCGGCCGCCGCGCTGTGGCTCACCTTCCAGCTGCTGCCACCCACCCGGGACGGACTGGGCCGGGTGCTCGCGGCCGGCCGACGGGGTGCGCTGCGCTGGGCGGAGCTGATCGAACAGTCCGAGCACCTGGTGCTCTACCAGACCCCGCAGCTCGACATCGTCAGCTACTTCCCGGTGACCGAGAACAACGCGCTGTCCCAGATCGACGCGGCCAGCAACCGGATCCTGCACGAGGGGATGACCGACAGCCGGGAACCGGTCTTCCTCAGCACGCTGCGGGTCGGCGCCGAACGCTTCACCACCCGCCACCCGAAGATCACCGCGGACGCCGACGGCGCACGCATCCTGCGCAGCGTACTGATGAAGCCGGAATCCGAGACGTACGTCGATCGGCTGCACGAGCGTCTGGAGCAGCTGGCCCGCCGATGAGCGCCGCCATCCGCTGCGCCCGGTGACCATCCGCCCCCCGGGCGCCCGGCCCCGCCTCGGGGTTGAGTCCGTGGTCGGCTGAACGACCGTCCGGCGTGGTGTCGGACCACTGATCCGCCGGCCTCGGCGGGACCGCTGCCGGTGCCAGCAAGCACGCCCGGCGCTTCCGCCGCAGGCCGCGCACCGGACAAGTGGACAGCGGCGGCGCGTACCGTACGCTGCCGGGTAGCTACTGCGACAGGGGCCTCGTTGCCGTCGGGGCGGGCGACAGGAGATGCCGAAGGTGAGCGACGACGACGGGCAGGTCACCGCTTGGGCGCTCGCCGCCGGGCGAGGCGACCGCGAGGCCGCCGCCGCGTTCGTCCGGGCCACCCAGTCGTACGTCCGGCGTTTCCTCGCCGCACTGGTCTCCCCAGGCGAGGCCGACGACCTGGCGCAGGAAACCTACCTGCGGGCGATGCGGTCACTGCCGTCGTTCGCGGCCCGCTCCTCGGCCCGGACCTGGCTGCTCGGCATCGCCCGGCGGGTCGCGGTGGACCACGTGCGCGTCGCCACGTCCCGTCCCCGCACCGTGCCGCTGTCGGATTCCTCGGAGCCCGCCGACCCCCGGTACAGCGGCTTCGACCAGCAGGTCACGCTGGAACAGCTCATCGCGGCGCTGCCGGGGGACCGGCGGGAGGCGTTTGTCGCCACCCAACTACTCGGGCTCTCCTACGCCGAGGCCGCCGAAATCTGCGGCTGCCCGGTCGGGACGATCCGCTCCCGGGTCGCCCGAGCCCGTGAGGAACTGGTCGCCGCCGTCGCCGTCCAGCCTGTCCGTCGGCGGCGGGCACGGGAGGACACAGCCGGCTGACCGGCGTGTGACCTGCCCCGCCGACCACAAGCCGCGGGAACCAACACCGCTTCCCGAGCGACTACCGGTACATGGGGTGTGTGCAGTGGCGTGAGGTGTTGTCGGCCCAGCTCGACGGTGAGGAGAGTCCGGCCGAGCGGTTGGCGGCCGAGAGACACCTGGTCGGGTGCGCGGGCTGCCGGGCCTGGTACGACCAGGCCGCCACGGTGACCCGCCGGGTCCGGCTGACGCCGACCGGCAGCGAGGTCGACCTCACCGAGGCCGTTCTCGCCGCCCTACCCCCGGCCGCCCCGCGGCGGCGGCTGCGGCTGCGGCTGCGGCTGCGGCTGCGGCTCACGGTGAACCTGCGGGCGGCGCTGGCGCTGATCGGGGTGCTGCAGCTCGTGCTCGGCCTTGCCCAGGTCGGGAGAGGCGCCGCCGGACCACACATCCACGCCGGTGGCCCGCTGGCCTCCGGACACCTGTGGCACGAGGCGGCGGCGTGGAACATCGCGGTCGGCGCCGGCTTCCTGTTCGTGGCCGCCCGGCGTACCCCGCCGACCGGACTGGTGCCGACGCTGTCGGCGTTCGTGGGCACGCTGGTGCTGCTGTCGGTCAACGACCTGACCACCGGCCGGGTGGACACCACCCGGCTGGTCAGCCACGCCTTCCTGCTCACCGGATACCTCATCGTCGTGGCCCTGTCGCGTACCCAGGCGCGACCGGGCGACCCCGCCGGCCGGGCCCGTCCCGGCGGGAGCCGCTGGCGGCTGACCGAGGACGACGTGCCCGCGCCCGCCCTGCGACTGCTTCCGTCCCCGCACCCCGGGTCGGCCCACCACCGGTACGACACGGCGGCCTGACCACCGTCCGGTGTGACGCGGGTTACGACACCGGCGGGAACCGTCGCCGGTGCGAATCCGACCAACATGCCGACACC
This sequence comes from Micromonospora sp. KC721, assembly GCF_004348355.1. Taxonomy (NCBI): domain Bacteria; kingdom Bacillati; phylum Actinomycetota; class Actinomycetes; order Micromonosporales; family Micromonosporaceae; genus Micromonospora; species Micromonospora sp. KC721. The sequence goes on from NZ_SMJY01000001.1 coordinate 58,217, forward strand.
TACTTTTGAGGGGACACTTCATGCCAAACTTCCGATCCGGCCGGCTCCTGCGCCCGGCAGCCCTGCTCACGGCTGCTCTCGTGGCCGCGTCCGGCGCCGGCTGCGGGTCGTCGGACGGCACATCGACCGCCACCCCCACCGCCTCGCCGACGGCCTCGGCGTCGGTCGGTACGGCGGGGGTGCTCAGCATCCGCGACCCGTGGGTGAAGGCCGCCGACCACGGCATGACCGCCGCGTTCGGCACGCTGGTCAACGACGGTGACACCGACGTCACCCTGACCGGTGCCACCACCGACGTGTCGCCGATGGAACTGCACGAGATGACCATGCAGGACGGGAAGATGGTCATGCAGGCCAAGCAGGGTGGCATTGTGATCAAGGCGAAGAGCCGGCACGTCCTGCAGCCCGGCGGCGACCACCTGATGCTGATGAACCTCGCCCGCCCGGTGCCGGCCGGTGACGAGGTGGCTGTCACGCTGACCTTCGCCGACGGCCGCACCCAGACCTTCACCGCGGTCGCCAAGCCCTTCACCGGCGCGCAGGAGAGCTACGCCCCGGGCCACGGCCAACCGGCGCACGGCACCTCGGCCACCCCGAGGACGAGCCCGAGCCCGGCCTCATGACCGCAACGTCCGGCATCCAGCCGGTGAGCCGGAGGCGGCTGCTCACCGGCGGGGCCGTCGCCGCCGGTGGCACCCTGGCCGGGGCCGCCGCCATCACCGCCGCCCGCTCCGACACCCCGGCCGGGCGCACCGTCGAAGCGGTCCCGGCGGCGCAGGTCGGCACCGCCGTCGAGCCGTTCCACGGTCCCCGGCAGTCGGGGGTCGCCACGGAACCGCAGGCGCACGCCTCCTTCGTCGCGTTGAGCCTGCGGTCGGAGGTCGACCGGGCGGCCCTGCGGCGGATGCTGCGCCTGCTCTCCGACGACGCCGCCCGGCTCACCCAGGGCCGCCCGGCCCTGGCCGACACCGAGCCCGAACTCGGGTTGCTACCGGCCCGGCTCACCGTGACCTTCGGCTTCGGCCCTAATCTCTACCGCGCCGCGGGCCGACCGGACCGGCGTCCCGAGTCGGTGACGGAGCTGCCACCGTTGCGTATCGACCGGCTCCAGCCCCGCTGGTCGGGTGGGGACCTGCTGGTGCAGGTGTGCGCCGACGACCCACTGACCGTCGCCCACGCCCAGCGGGTGCTGGTCAAGGACAGCCGCCCGTTCACCACCGTACGCTGGGTGCAGCAGGGCTTCCGGCGGGCCGCCGGGTCCGAACCGGGGCGTACCCAACGTAACCTGTTCGGCCAGCTCGACGGCACCGCCAACCCGAAGCCGGGCGGCCCGCTGGAAAGCGCGGTATGGGTTCCCGACGGCCCCGACTGGCTACGCGACAGCACCACCCTCGTGGTCCGCCGGATCAGCATGAACCTGGAGACGTGGGACCTGCTCGGGCGGGCCGACCGGGAGTTGGCCACCGGCCGTCGCCTCGACACCGGAGCCCCACTGACCGGAACCGCCGAGCACGACGAGCCGGACTTCACCGCCCTCGGACCCGACGGGCTGACCGTGATCCCGGACTTCTCCCATCTCACCCGGGCGCACGTGACCGACGACCGACTCAAGATCCTGCGCCGCCCCTACAACTACGACGGGACGCCCGCCGCGGACGGCACCGCCGACAGCGGTCTGATCTTCGCGTCGTTCCAGGCCGACATCGGCAAGCAGTTCCTGCCCATCCAGCGGCGCCTGGCCGAACGGGACCTGCTCAACGAGTGGACCACCCCGATCGGCTCGGCCGTCTTCGCGATCCCGCCCGGCTGCCCGGAGGGCGGCTGGATCGGCGAACAACTGCTCGACTGAGCCGGACAGGACGAAACATGCGCATCCATGCCCGCCCGACCACCGTCGGCCTGCTCACCGCCGCGCTGACCACACTGGCGCTGCTGCTCGTACCGGCCACCCCGGCCGCCGCGCACAACACCCTGACGTCCGCCACCCCGGCCAGGGAGGCCCGGCTCACCGAGCCGCCGGCACGGATCACGCTGCGGTTCATGCAGAAGCTGAACCCGGCCTTCACCACCATCGTGCTGTCCGACGCCACCGCCCGGAAGGTGACCACCGGTGAGCCTGCCGTCAGCGGCACGGCCGGCACCGTGACCGTCGACGAATCCCTGGCCAACGGCACCTACACCGTGGCCTACCGGGTGGTCTCCGCCGACGGGCACCCGGTGCAGGGCTCGTACCGGTTCCACGTCGCCGACCCCACCGCCGACGTGGCCGGCACGCCGGCCGCCTCGACCCCGACGGCCGAACCGTCCACCACCCCCGCAGGCCCCGTCACGGCGTCGTCCGAGCACCCCGGCGGAGCGAACGTCCCGGTGCTGGTCGGCGGCGGGATCCTACTGGCCGCCGGGGTGCTCGCCGGGACGGTGGTCCTGCTCCGCCGGCGCCGCGCCGGGCGCTGACGAGCCGTCGGCGACTGCCGCGCGCACCTCCGCACTCCACACCGGACGGCAATCGGCAGGCATCAGCCCGGAACTTTTCCATCCCCCAACCCGACTACTCGACCGGGAGCGGCGGCCGGGCAGCCACGGCTCGAAGGGCACGAGCCACCCCGATCACCAACCCTCTTTCCCGATCGGAGTAGTCGATGTCCGTGACCGAACTGTCCGACGACCGTACGCCGGGGCCCACTGCCGCGCCGGACGGCGGACGACCGGCCCGTCGGCCCACACCCCTCGTGGCGCTGCTGACCCGCCTGCACTTCTACGCCGGCATCCTGGTCGCCCCGTTCCTGCTGGTCGCCGCCCTGACCGGCCTGGCCTACACCATCACCCCCCAACTGGACCGGGCCCTCTACGGCGACAAGCTCACCGTCGCGACCATCGGCGACCAGCCCACCCCCCTGGCGGCCCAGATCACCGCCGCCCGCGCCGCGCACCCCGACGGCACCCTCACCGGCGTGTTGCCCGGCACCGGCGAGCAGACGACCCAGGTGGTCTTCGCCCAGCCCGACCTGGGCGAGAAGCAGCACACCGTCTACGTCGACCCGTACACGGCAGAGGTCAAGGGGCAGCTCACCACCTGGTTCGGCGCCACCCCGGCCACCACCTGGCTGGACGACCTGCACCGCAACCTGCACCTGGGCGACCTGGGCCGGCACTACTCGGAGATCGCCGCCAGTTGGCTGTGGGTCCTCGTCGTCGGCGGGATCGTGCTGTGGTGGCGCCGCCGCGCCAGCAACCGGTCCCGGGTCCGGCACCTGCTCGTGCCGGACCTGTCCGCCGGCAGGGGCGTGCGGCGTACCCGGGGCTGGCACGCCACCACCGGCGTCTGGCTCGCCGTCGGCTTGCTCTTCCTCTCCGCCACCGGCCTGACCTGGTCCCGCTACGCCGGCGACAACTTCAGCGCCGCCCTCGGCGCGCTGAACGCCAGCCGCCCTCCGCTGTCCACCGTCCTCGACGGCGCACCCCCCGCCACCGGCGGTGGTGAGCACCAGCACGGCGGCCCCGCCACCGGAGCCGACGCGGACCCGGCGACGTACGACCGGGTGCTGGCGGTCGCCCGCGACGCTGGCCTGGCCGGTCCCGTCGAGATCACTCCCGCCGAGGAACCCGGCAGCGCCTGGACCGTCGCCCAGACCGACGACACCTGGCCGGTCGGCCGCGACCGCGTCGCCGTCGACCCCGCCGCCGGCACGATCACCGCCCGCAGCGACTTCGCCGACTGGCCCCTGCTCGCCCAGCTCAGCAACCTCGGCATCCAGGCCCACATGGGCCTGCTGTTCGGCCCGGTCAACCAGATCCTGCTCGCCGCGCTCGCCCTCGGCCTGCTCTGCGTCATCGTCTGGGGCTACCGCATGTGGTGGCAGCGCCGCCCCACCCGGGTCGACCGGCGGCTGCCGGTCGGCATCCCGCCCGTCCGCGGCGGCGTGCGCGGCCTGCCGTGGTGGGCGCTGCTGCTCGGTGTGCCGGTCACCGTGGCCGTCGGCGGGGCGCTGCCCTGGTTCGGCGTCACCCTGCTCGGCTTCCTCCTCGTCGACGTGATCCTCGGTGTGGTCGCCCGACGTCGCCGCGATGCCGTTCCGGTCTCGCCCGCGGCGACCGGCGGCTGATCCTTGCGGGCCGTCCGGCCGGTCACGCCCGAACGTGGCGACCGGACGGCCCGGCGCTCGGCCAGGTACCGCCCGGTGTGCGCGGTGCCGTCGTACGACAGCTGGCGCGCGGTGGTGCCACCGTGGGCGGTGGCCGGGGGTCAGGTGCCCCGATCCGGTTCCGCGGTGAGCAGCGCGGCGAGGTCCGCGGCGCACCGGGGGCGTTTCCCGGCCAGGCCGGGAACCCGGTCGAGAAGCCGGTGCACCAACGGAGCCCAGGCCGGCAGCAGGTGCGCCGCGGTGAGCAGTGCCGGGTCGGCCAGCGCCTCGCCCGCCGGCATGGCGCACACCCCACCGCCGCTGACCACGGCCACCGTGTCCGCCCAGCGGAAGGCGAGGTCGACGTCGTGGGTGGACAGCACCACCGTCGTACCGGTGGCGTGCAGGTCGTCCAGGGTGTGCAGCAGTTCCTCCACGCCGGCCGGGTCGAGCCCGGCCGTCGGCTCGTCGAGGATGAGCAGCCGGGGTCGCATCGCGACCGCACCGGCGATGGCCACCCGCTTGCGCTGACCGTAGGACAGCAGATGGGTCGGGCGGTCGGCGACCGACGTCACGCCGAGCGCCGTGAGAGCCTGGTCGCAGCGCTGCCGGACCTGTTCCGGCGGCAGCCCGAGGTTGACCGGTCCGAAGGAGACGTCCTGCCGGACACTGGCGGAGAAGAGCTGGTCGTCCGGGTCCTGCAGCACCAGTTGCACCTGCTGGCGTACCGTCCGCAGGCCGGCACGGGTGTGCCGCACCCGGCTGCCGGCGACGGCGATCCGGCCCGCGGAGGGCGTCAACGAGCCGGCCGCCAGCCGGAACAGGGTCGTCTTGCCGCCACCGTTGGGCCCGACCACCGCCAGCCGTCGGCCCGCCTCCACCCGGAGGTCGACGCCGGTCAGGACCGGACGGTCCGGCTGGTAGCCGAAGTGCACGCCGGCGAACTCCAGCAGCGGCCCGGTCACCACGTCGGCGCCACCAGGACGGTGGCGGCGACGATCGCCGCGACCAACCCCACGGTCGCCGCCACGAACGGCGGTGACACCGGCAGCGCCTCCACCTGCACCGCGAGCGATCCGGTGTATCCCCGCAACGCCAACCCCTCCTCCAGCCTGCGGGCGCGGTCGAACGCCCGGACGAACACCGCGCCGGCCTGCCCGGCGACCGACCGGTACGCGGCCCGCCAGGTCCGGAAGCCGAGCCGCGCCGCCTGCGCCGCACGGACCGCCCGTGCGCTCTCCATCAGCAGGAAGAGCATCCGGTACGTCAGCGCGGCGACCTCGCTGACCGCCGGGGGGACCCCCAGCCGGTGTAGCCGGGGCAGCACGTCCGACAGCGGCGTGGTGGCGCTGAACAGCAGCAGGCAGGCCAACGCCGCCACGGACCGGCCGGCGGTCTGCGCCGCCAGCGCGGGACCGGCCGGGTCGAGCGTGACCCGTGCCGGCGCCGGCATCGTCACCAGCAGCGGCACCGTCGAGGTCGCCACGAACAGCAGCGGCACCCGCGCCGCGCGCAGCACCACGGCCGGTGCCACCCGGGCCGGGCCGACCAGCAGCACCACGGCCGCCGCGCCGGACAGCGCCGCGCCCGGCCACGGGGGCAGGATCACCGCGCAGGCCAGCAGCCCGAGGGAGAGCAGCGCCTTCTCGGCCGGGTGCCGTGATCGCCACACTCCGGTGTGGGCCGCGGCGTCGAGGGCGAACACCTACCCGCGCGGCTGCTCGGCGGCGGCGTCGCGCTGCCGCTGCCGGGTCCGGGCGACCCCGAAGTAGTACCCGAGGAACCCCGCGCCCAGCGCGGCCTGGAGCGCGAACAGCGCCGACTCCACCTCACCCGAGGGTGGTTCGTAGAGCGGGGTGAACCACGGCTCGTAGTCGGGGTGATCCTCCACGATCGCCTGCTCGGCCAGCGCGTCCGCGCCGGCAAACGGTTCCTCGCCCGACCCGAGGCCCAGCGCCAGCGGCGCCACCGCAAGGGCCAGCACCGCGAGCAGCAACAGCAGGTTGACCCGGGTGAAGCGCTTCATGCCCGCACCTCCGCCGCCGTCCGGAACACGCCGAGCCGGCGCAGGTCGTCTCCGCTGGTCCGGGTCAGCAGTCGGATCACCAGGACGGACAGCAGGCCCTCGCTGACGGCCAACGGGATCTGGGTCACGGCGAAGATCCCGCCGAACTTCGCCAGCGCGCCGGCGAACCCGGTCGACGGGTCGGGGAAGGCAAGCGCCAACTGGGCGCTGGTGACGCAGTACGTGGCCAGGTCGCCGAGCGCCGCGGCGGCGAAGACCGCCACGCCCAGACCGCCGCCGGCCCGGCGGACCAGCAGGTAGACCCCGTACGCCACCCAGGGGCCGATGATCGCCATCGAGAAGATGTTGGCGCCCAGCGTGCTCAGCCCGCCGTGGGCCAGCAGCACCGCCTGGAACAGCAGCACGATGCCGCCCAGCACGCTCATCACCGGTGGCCGGAACAGCACCGCCCCCAGCCCGGTGCCGGTCGGATGCGAGCAGGAACCGGTCACCGACGGGATCTTCAACGCGGAGAGCACGAACGTGAACGCGCCCGCCGCTCCGAGCAGGAGTTTCGTCTCCGGGTCCTGCCGCACCTGGCGGACCAGTGCCCGGCTGCCGTGGACGACGAACGGTGCGGAGACCGCGAACCATGCCGCGGCCTGCACCGGGGGCAGATACCCCTCGGCGATATGCATCGAGGACCTTCCTCTCCAGCACCTCGTGGATGAGATCACCTGTCAGGGCCGGTCTCCTGGCTCCCGGATCGATGCTTCCTCCGGCCTTCCCAGGCCCAGGTGGGCCCAGTGGCGTCGTCGGAGGTCGCTACCCGGTCACAGTGGCGAGGGCCGCGCCGGTCTTCCACCGGCTTCCCGTGCACCCTGACGGCGAGAGGCTATCGGGCTGCCACCGGCGGAGCAAGCGGCCGACGCGAGCTGGGCTCACCACCGCCCGGTCGGACGCTGCCCGGATCGGGGTCACCGGGCCCTGCGGGCAGGCGGTGCCGCCGCCACCAGGCCGACGGCCGATGAGACGAAGCCGACACATCGACACGACATCTGGTGTTGCCTGCCCGATGGCAGCGGCATATATGGTGTCCCCCGCAGCTGGTTCGGTCGCCCCTGGTGGACGGTCGAGGCAAGAGGGAACCCGGTGCGAGTCCGGGACTGCCCCGCAGCGGTGAGTGGGAACGACCGCCGTCACCACGCACTGGGCCCACCGGGTCTGGGAAGCGACGGCCAGTAGGCGACCGGCGAGCCCGGTCACGCCCGCGAGTCCGAAGACCTGCCAGCGCGCCGTTCGCGTACGCGAACGGCGGTCGGAGGTCACGCGGGACGACCGACGCCAGCACGAGCCTGCCTTGCCGGCGGTCCGTTGGCGTTCTCCCGCGTCCGAAGACCATCGGAGACAGTGCGAGGAGAGACGATGACGGTCGGGCAGGAAAGGCCGGCGTCCGGTGTGGGCGCACCGGAGCAGCGCCGCCAGGTCATGCAGGTGCGCAAGCGCAACGGCGACAGCGAGCCGGTGGACGTCAACAAGATCGTCAAAGCGGTCGAGCGGTGGGTCGCCGACCTGGACGAGGTGGACCCGCTGCGGGTGGCCACCAAGACGATCAGCGGCCTGTACGACGGGGCGACCACCGCCGAGCTGGACAAGCTGTCGATCCAGACGGCGGCGGAGCTGATCGGCGAGGAGCCGCAGTACTCGAAGCTGGCGGCGCGGCTGCTGGCCGCGTTCGTGGACAAGGAGGTCCGCGGGCAGCAGGTGGCCAGTTTCAGCCAGTCCATCCGGTACGCCCACGGCCTGGGCCTGATCGGCGACGACACCGCCGCGTTCGTGACCCGCAACGCGCGCAAGCTGGACGACGCCGTGGACCCGACGGGTGACCTGCGGTTCGAGTACTTCGGGTTGCGTACCGTCGCCGACCGGTACCTGCTGCGCCACCCCGAGTCCCGGCTGGTGGTGGAGACACCGCAGTACTGGCTGCTGCGGGTGGCCTGCGGGTTGTCCGAGACGCCGGCCGAGGCGATCGGCTTCTACCGGCTGATGTCGTCGCTGGCCTACCTGCCCAGCTCACCGACGCTGTTCAACTCGGGCACCCGGCACACCCAGATGTCCTCGTGCTTCCTGGTCGACTCGCCCCGCGACGAGCTGGACTCGATCTACGAGCGGTACCACCAGGTGGCGAAGCTGTCGAAGTTCTCCGGTGGCATCGGCATCTCCTGGTCGCGGGTACGCGGCCGGGGCGCGCTGATCCGTGGCACGAACGGCCGGTCGAACGGCATCGTGCCGTTCCTGAAGACCCTCGACGCCGGCGTCGCGGCGGTCAACCAGGGCGGCCGGCGCAAGGGCGCGGCCTGCGTCTACCTGGAGCCGTGGCACCCGGACATCGAGGAGTTCCTCGAGCTGCGCGACAACACCGGCGAGGAGGCCCGGCGCACCCACAACCTGAACCTGGCCAACTGGATCCCGGACGAGTTCATGCGCCGGGTGGAGACGGACGGCGACTGGTCGCTGATCGACCCGTCCGACGCGCCGGAGCTGCCCGACCTCTACGGCGAGGAGTTCGACGCCGCCTACCGGGTCGCGGAGAAGAAGGCGGTCCGCACCGTCAAGGCCCGGGATCTGTACGGGCGGATGATGCGTACCCTGGCGCAGACCGGCAACGGGTGGATGACCTTCAAGGACCGATCCAACCGGCTGTCCAACCAGACCGGCGTCCCGGGCAACACGATTCACCTGTCGAACCTGTGCACCGAGATCCTGGAGGTCAACAGCGACACCGAGACCGCGGTGTGCAACCTGGGCTCGGTCAACCTCGGCGCCCATGTCACCACGGACGGGGTCGACTGGGAGCGGCTGCGTTCCACCGTCCGTACCGCGGTGGTGTTCCTCGACCGGGTCATCGACATCAACTACTACCCGGCCGAGCAGGCGGCGGCGTCGAACCCGCGCTGGCGACCGGTCGGGCTCGGGCTGATGGGCCTGCAGGACGCCTTCTTCACCCTGCGTCTGCCGTTCGACTCCCCGGCCGCGAAGGAGCTGTCCACCCGGGTGCAGGAGGAGATCTTCCTGACCGCCCTGGAGACCTCCGCCGGACTCGCCGAGCGGTTCGGCCCGCACCCGGCGTACGCCGAGACCCGCGCCGCCGGCGGTGAACTGCACCCGGACCTGTGGGGCGTCGAACCCACCCAGGCCGAACGGTGGGCGGCGCTGCGGTCGAGGATCGCCACCCACGGGCTGCGCAACTCGCTGCTGGTCGCGATCGCCCCGACCGCGACGATCGCCTCCATCGCCGGCTGTTACGAGTGCATCGAGCCGCAGGTGTCCAACCTGTTCAAGCGCGAGACCATGTCGGGTGAGTTCCTCCAGGTCAACACGTATCTGGTCGGCGAGCTGAAGGCGCGTGGGCTGTGGACGCCGGAGATCCGGGAGCAGATCAAGCGCGCCGAGGGGTCGGTACAGGGAATCATTGACCTGCCCGCCGACGTGCGGGAGCTGTTCCGTACCGCGTGGGAGCTGCCGCAGCGGGCGCTGATCGACCTCGCCGCCGCCCGCGCGTCCTACGTCGACCAGTCGCAGTCGCTGAACCTGTTCCTGAGCGCGCCGACCATCGGCAAGCTCTCGTCGATGTACCTGTACGCCTGGAAGTCCGGTCTGAAGACCACCTACTACCTGCGGTCGCGTCCCGCGACGCGGATCCAGCAGGCCACCGTCGCCGTCACCCCGGCGGTGACGCCGCTCGTCGCGATCAGCGACGACGAGGCGCTGGCCTGCTCCCTGGAGAACCCCGAGAGCTGCGAGGCCTGCCAGTGACCACGACCTCCGAACCCCGCACCGACACCCGGCACATGCTGCTCAACCCCGGCATGGACCTGACCCTGCGACCGATGCGGTACCCACACTTCTTCGACCGGTTCAAGGACGCGATCAAGAACACCTGGACCGTCGAGGAGGTCGATCTGCACTCCGACCTCGCCGACCTGGCCCGGCTCTCCCCCGCCGAGCAGCACCTGGTGTCCCGGCTGGTGGCGTTCTTCGCCACCGGCGACACCATCGTCGCCAACAACCTGGTACTCAACCTGTACCAGCACGTGAACTCCCCGGAGGGCCGGCTCTACCTGTCCCGGCAACTCTTCGAGGAGGCGGTGCACGTCCAGTTCTACCTGAACCTGCTCGACACCTACGTGCCCGACGAGAAGGAGCGCTTCGCCGCGTTCGCCGCGATCGAGAACATCCCCTCGATCCGGCGCAAGGCCGATTTCTGCTTCCGCTGGATCGATTCCATCTTCGAGCTGCGCGAGCTGAGGACCCGGGACGACCGCAGGGCGTTCCTGCTCAACCTGATTTGCTTCGCCGCGTGCATCGAGGGCCTGTTCTTCTACGGCGCCTTCGCCTACGTCTACTTCCTGCGCTCCCGAGGGCTGCTCAACGGCCTCGCCTCCGGCACCAACTGGGTGTTCCGCGACGAGTCCATGCACATGGCGTTCGCCTTCGACGTGGTGGACACCGTCCGGCGTGAGGAACCGGACCTGTTCGACGACGAGATGGCCACCCAGGTACGCGACATGCTCGCCGAGGCCGTCGAGTGCGAGGCCCAGTTCGCCGAGGACCTGCTCGAACAGGGCGTCTCCGGGCTCTCCCCGGCGGACATGCGACAGTACCTGCAGCACGTGGCCGACCGCCGGCTCGCCCAGCTCGGCATCGCACCGCTGTACGGCTCGACGAACCCGTTCGCGTTCATGGAGTTGCAGGACGTCCAGGAGTTGTCGAACTTCTTCGAACGGCGGGTGTCGGCGTACCAGGTGGGGGTCACCGGCAGCGTCACCTTCGACGACGACTTCTGATCGACGGCCGGGCCACGGGCTCGCGCGCGACCTGTCAGCACCACGCAGAGCAGTGGGCACGGCTCGCCCCGGCGGGGATGACCTCGGTCCCCGCCGGGCGGGCGGCAACGGACCGGGTGCCATCCGGCAGGGCACGGCCAAGTTGGCGTCCCTGCTTCTCGGCCGGTAACAGCCCGCACCGTGCCCCTCAACCCGGCGCGGCCTGTGGTCACCGCAGCAGCCAGGACATCTCGGTCACGGGACCTGGTCGACGGACTCGCAGAGCCTCCCGCCGGATTGCATCTCGGCCAGACAGGCGCGTAGCTCGGCCGTTCGGCGATCGGCCTCGGCGATCAGCGCGGTGGCCACCCGGCCCCACTCCTGCGGTCCGGGGTCGGGTGGTAGATCGGCGATCTCGCGGACGGTGAGGCCGACGCGTTGGGCCAGTTTCGCGACCTTGATCCGGCAGGCCGCGGAGACGTCGAAGCGACGCTGGTTGCCGCCGTCGCGCTGGGCGGTGATGACACCGGTCTTCTCGTAGAACCGGACCGCCGACGGCGCGACGTCGGCATCGCGGGCAACGTCACCGACGCTGAAAACGGCTTCGGGTGCGGAGATGACGGCATGACTCACGCCACGAGCGTGCCATGCGCAGAGGCTTGACTTCAACATATGTTCAACCGGCAGCGTGACGGGCATGACCGATCAGAGAAGCGCAAGAAGCGAGAACCGGCAGGACCCGCTCCGCCTCGTCGTCGTGGTGGCCAGCGTCCGCGGCGACCGGATCGGCCGGGTCGTGGGCGACTGGGTGACGGAACAGATCCCCGGGGACGTTCGCACCCAGGTGGTGGACCTCGCCGACCTCCACCTGCCACCTGACTCGGAACTGCAGCCAGGTGGCGGGCAGCCGACGCCGGTGTCGGATCTGATGGCCGCCGCGGACGGCTTCGTCATCGTCACCCCCGAGTACAACCACTCCTACCCGGCGAGTCTCAAACGCTTCCTGGACTGGCATTACGCCGAGTGGCAGTTCAAGGCCGCCACGGTGGTGCCGTATGGCGTACAGGGCGGGTTGCTCGCCGGCGAGTACCTCCGCCCGGTCTTCGCCGAACTCTCCGTGGTCACCACCCGGCGCATGGTCGCGCTCCGCGCGCCATGGGCACACCTGACCGAAGGCCGCTACGTCGCTCCCGACGGAGAAGACCACGCGGTACTCGATGCCGTCCGTGAGCTGACCTGGTGGGCCGACGCGCTGCGCGACGCCCGACGGCGACGCCCCTTCGGCAGCGTCGGCGACACCGGAGAGACCGCAGACCCGACGGTGTCCTGGGTGGCGGCACAACCCGAGACCGTCGACCCCGAAGCGGTCGCCGACCTCGCCGCAGACGCCCTCGTCGTCGGGCTCGGCACCAGCACCCGCGAAGCACACGAGACCTTCCAGATCGTCGACCACACCACCCGGGTGCTGATCGACCGCGGTTTCCGGATCCTGGCGGTGCTCGACAACCAGCGCGTGGCTGACCTCTACGACCGCTACGTGCGCGGTGAGGAGGTCGACATCGACTCCGCGCTGCGGCAGGCCTGGGGCCCCTGGCAGACGAGCGAGATGCGGGATGCCCTGACCTGGCTCCGGCACCGCAACGCGAGCCAGCTCGATGATCCGGTACGGGTGATCGGAGTGAGCGGTTCGGGGATGCTACCGAGCGACTACGACCGGGTCCTGGACCTGATCGCGGCCGTCGCCCCGGCCGAGGTGCCACCGCTCCGTGAGCTGCTCGACGTCATTCGCACCGCGCACGAAAGTGCCGAGCACGTGCAGCGAGCCCGGGGTACCCATCCCGGCACTCCCTTCGTGGAACTCGCGCGCACGGCGCGTGCGATCGCCGGGCGGCTCGACGCCGGCGCGGAACGCGACGAAGCCGTGCGGTTGCTCGATGGGATCGTCGAGCACCACGCGAACGCAATCGGAGTGGGATACGACGTGGAACGCGAGGAGAGAGCAGCCGCCGAACGAATCCTGGAACGACACCGACGCACCGGCGACCGGGTCGTCCTCTGGGAGGGCAGCGCCCACGTCGCCGCGCATCACGGTGTCATGCTCGGCTCCCACCTGCGCAAAGCCCTCGGAGAGCAGTACGTCGCCGTTCACGTCACGTTCGGCCACGGTCTGGTCGGCAACGTCAAGATTCCGGCACCGGCCCCCGAGTCACTGGAGGACCTCATGGTGGCCGCCGGTGGCGAACGCACGATCAGCCTGAACGGTGATGTCCCGGCCGAGGTGGCCACCCGACTCGACGCGCCGTGGCGGACGAGGCTGATCTCCGGGGTCTACGACCCCGATCACGACGCCGAGCACTACTACGACCTGCCCCTCGCTGCGAGACAGCTTTGACGCCGTCGTCTTCGTCCCCACCGTCACCCCGACTCGGCCGCTACCGCCCGACGCCACGGCGTGACCGTCACCCGGCCGACCTGCCGACGCCCCCGTCGCGCCGGCAGGTTCGGGCCGAGGTTCGCCGGGTAGACCGAACCCCCATTGCCCAGGCCGAGTCACCTCGGCGCGGAGGTGTGCACCGACAGATGCGCGACGCGGTGGTGGGGCCCGGCGGTGCCCGGATGCGGTGGGTGGAGGTGTCCGGCCACGCGCCGGCACGGGTGTACCTGCACGGCCTGGGGGCGATGTCGGCGCCGTACTTCGTCCCGGTGGCCACCCGGCCGGAGTTGGCCGGGCACCGGTCGCTCTTCGTCGACCTGCTCGGCCACGGGCTGAGCGACCGCCCGCGGGCTTTCGGCTACACCCTGGAGGAGCACGCCGCCACCCTCGCCACGGCGCTGGACATGGCCGGGGTCCGCGGGGCCGACGTGGTGGGGCACAGCATGGGCGGCGGGGTGGCGGTCGTGCTCGCCCACCACCGGCCCGACCTTGTCGGCCGGCTCGTGCTGGTGGAGGCCAACCTGGAGCCGAGCCCGGCACCGGTGGTCGGGGGCAGTGGCATCAACGCCTACCCCGAGGACGAGTTCCTTGCCGGCGGTCTCACCGAGACCCTCGACCGGGTCGGACCGCTCTGGGCGTCCACCATGCGACTCGCCGACCCGGTCGGCCTGTACCGCAGCGCCGTGCACCTGGTTGCGGCGACCCGACCCACCATGCGGCGGATGCTGGAGCGCCTGTCGATCCCCCGGACGTTCATCCAGGGCAAGCAGGGCGCTGCGGTACGCGACCCGGATGGGCTCACCGCCGCCGGCGTGCGGGTCGTGACGGTTCCGGCGGCCGGCCACAACGTCATGCTCGACAACCCGGAGGGGTTCGCCCGTGCGGCCGCCACCGGTCTGCTCTGACGGGTGAAGCCGCTGGTCGGGCGGCTCACCCGCATCCGGCGCACGGAACCGATCCGTGCCGGTAGTGTGGCATTACTCCGTTTAGCAATGTAAGGGGCATTCGCCCTATCTCCGATACCAGGGTGAGGCGAGCGAGATGTCGAATCGGACGGCGCAGCCGGCACGGGACCACGGGCCGGCGGTGCTCGTTCCGGCCATGTCCGGCGGCTATCCGGGGCCGCTGCGGCGGCCGCTGCCCGGCGCATCGCTGATCAAGTTCCTGGCCACCACCGACCACAAGCAGATCGGACTGCTCTACCTGCTCACGTCGTTCGGGTTCTTCGTCGCCGCCGGGGTGGAGGCGCTGCTGATCCGGGCCGAGTTGGCCCGGCCCGGGATGCAGCTCCTCTCCGCCGAGCAGTACAACCAGCTGTTCACCTCGCACGGCGCCGTGATGCTGCTGCTGTTCGCCACCCCGGCGGCGTTCGGATTCGCCAACTACATCGTGCCGCTCCAGATCGGCGCACCCGACGTCTCGTTCCCCCGGCTCAACGCCCTGGCGTATTGGCTGTACCTCTTCGGCGGGCTGATGGTCATGGGCGGGTTCATGACCCCGAGTGGCTCGGCCGACTTCGGCTGGACCGCCTACACCCCGCTGAGCAGCGTCGAGCACTCCCCGGGGGTGGGCGCGAACATGTGGGTCGTCGGGCTGACCGTCTCCGGCCTGGGCACCATCCTCGGCGCGGTCAACCTGATCACCACGATCCTGACCCTGCGCGCCCCCGGCATGACCATGTTCCGGATGCCGATCTTCACCTGGAACATGCTGATCACCAGCCTTCTGGTGGTGCTGGTCTTTCCCCTGCTCGCCGCCGCCCTGCTGGCACTGATGGCCGACCGGCTGTTCAACGCCCACGTCTACGACGCGGCCACCGGCGGGCCGATGCTCTGGCAGCACCTGTTCTGGTTCTTCGGCCATCCCGAGGTCTACATCATCGCGCTGCCGTTCTTCGGCATCGTCACCGAGATCATCCCGGTCTTCTCCCGCAAGCCGCTCTTCGGCTACAAGGGCATGGTCGCCGCCACGATCTTCATCGCCGGCTATTCCATGATCGTCTGGGCGCACCACATGTTCACCACCGGCCAGGTGTTGCTGCCGTTCTTCGCCGCCACCACGTTCCTCATCGCCGTACCGACCGGGGTCAAGTACTTCAACTGGCTCGGCACCCTGTGGAAGGGACAACTGACCTTCGAGACCCCGATGCTGTTCGCGATCGGTTTCCTCGTCACCTTCCTGCTCGGTGGACTGACCGGCGTGCTGCTGGCCAGCCCACCCGCGGACTTCCACGTCCACGACAGCTACTTCGTCGTCGCCCACTTCCACTACGTGGTGTTCGGCACCGTGGTCTTCGCCCTCTTCGCCGGAATCTACTTCTGGTTTCCCAAGATGACCGGCCGACTCATGGACGAACGCCTCGGCAAGATCCACTTCTGGACGATGTTCACCGGCTTCCACGGCACGTTCCTGGTCCACCACTGGCTCGGGGCCGAGGGCATGCCCCGCCGCTACGCCGACTACCAGCCCCAGGACGGCTTCACCGGAATGCACATGTTCTCCACCGTCTGGTCGTTCGTGCTCGGCATCTCCACGCTGTTCTTCATCTGGAACGCCTGGAAGTCCTGGCGCTACGGCCCTCGGGTGACCGTGCAGGACCCGTGGGGCTTCGGCAACTCCCTGGAGTGGGCCACCAGTTGCCCACCCCCGTTACGCAACTTCGACACGATGCTGCGCATTCGCTCCGAACGACCCGCCTTCGACGCCAAGTACGGTCCGCACGTCGCCGACCTCGGCCGCGACCTGCCGCAACGCGACGTCGAACCCCGGCAGACCCTGCGTGAGGAACTCCACGCCGAGAAACGGGTTCCCGAACCGCCCCACCGGCAGGGAGCGTACGGCCCTCGGGAGGTGACCGAGTACCAGCCGGCCCCGGAGTCCGGAGCGCGACCGGTGGAGGTACCCGACCCCGAACACATCCGACGGCCCAGCTTCGACCAGACCGACGAACCCGAGCGCGACCCCTGGGGCGGAGAGCGTAGCCCCACAGACCCCGGTGACCGGTGGCAACGGCCCGAGGGCGGCACCGGAGCCGACGAGCGGTAGCCACCAGGCCCCGGGGCGGAACTGGCCACCGTGGCCGTGCCTGCCCGAGGCGGCTCGGGCGGGCGGCAGTGCGCTGAGCGCGGTACGCGCAGGATCCGCCGAGACGCTCTGCGTCCCGGCGGATCCTGTCATCTCCTGTCGGAACCCGTCATCTCAGATAGGCGGCGAGGCCGAGCCGCTGGTTGCGCACCGCGCCGGCCACGACACCGGCGATCTGCCGGGCGCCGGCCGCCTCGAAGTGGGTGTGGTCGTTGCAGAAGAACGCGCCCACCGGGCCCTGCGTGTAGTCGCCGTTGTTCGGGCACAGACCGAGCCGGTTGTAGAGCGTGTAGCTCAGCCGGTGCAGGTCGATGACCGGCACGTTGCCGTTCGCGACGGCGGCGTCGAACGTTTCGGTCAGGAAGCCCCGGTTGCCGACCGCCGTGTTCCCGTTGCACCTGATCGCGGCGACGGGCGTGAGGAAGACCGGGTGGGCGCCACGCTCGCGAGCCGCCCGGGCCATCACCCCCAGCAGTTCCTTGTACCGGGCCGATCCCACGTGCCGGGGGCAGGTGCTCGTCCCGTCGTTGATGCCGAACTGGATGAACAGGTAGTCGCCCGCCTTCATCCCGGTCGACCGGTCGAGCATGGCCCGCCAACGGCTCGAGTAGGTGGCCGGGCTGACGATGCACTCACCGGCGGAGTTCTTGTTGCTGGTGACGTTCGGGTCGTACAACCAGGTCTGGATGCTGCGGCCACCAACCGCGCTGTTGACCACCGTGACGCCGTTGGTGAAGTACGGGGCGAACTGGCCACCCCAGCCGGCCGGGCAGGCAGCGCCACCGGACGGGTTGGCCATCGTGGAGTCGCCGGCCAACCACACGGTGACTCGGCCCGGCGACGCGGATGGGCTGCTCGGCGACGCGGGTGGGGTCGACGGCCCGGCGCAGGGCGACACGGTGGGCGTGGCGGTACCCCCGCACACCGTGCCGTTGAGGGTGAACGTCGGCGGCACCGGATTCGCCGTGGTCCAGGAGCCGTTGAACCCGAAGTTCACCGTCGCGTTGGTCCCGATGGCGCCATTGTGGCTGGCGTTCCTGGCCGTCACCGCCGCGCCATTCTGGGTCACCGTGGCGTTCCATGCCTGGGTGACGCCCTGGCCGGTGACGAAGTTCCAGGTGAGCGTCCAGCCGTTGATCGCGTCGCCGTGGTTGGTGACGGTGACGTCCGCGCCGAAGCCGCCCGACCACTGACTGGTCACCCGGTAGTCCACCCGGCATCCGGCCGCGGCCGCGACCGCGAGCTGACCGGTCACGACGTAACCGCCGGCCAGGGTCGCCAGCACGACTGCCATCAGTGTCGCGAGCTGACGTGTCGACACACGCATGACTGCTCCCCTCACCCGGTCACCAGGTGCCACTGCTGGTTCGTGCCGCCGTTGTCGCCGCGTTGCACCAGCGCGGTCCCCTCGGCGGTGGATCCGCCCGGCACCTCGAGCAGCTTCCCGCTGTTACGGTTGACGAGCCTGACGTGACCGTCGACGGGGACGGTCTGCCAGTGCTGGTTGGTGCCGCCGTTGTCGCGGTACTGGATGACGGCCGCGCCGTCGCTGGTGGAGCGGGCGTTCACGTCGAGCACCTTGCCGCTGGCCACGTTGACGAGCTTGCTGAACCCGCCACCGGCGTCCACGAGCTGCCACCGCTGGGCGGCCGCGCCGAGGTCGGTGGCCTGGACCGCCGCCGCGCCGTCGGCGGTGGAGTTGCCGCTGACCGCCAACACCTTGCCGCTGTTGCGGTTGACCACCTTGTACTGGCGGGTCGGCGTGGTCGTGCCGAGGCGGGCCGCGACGATCGGGGCGAGCCGGTCGGCGATCATCTGGTGACCGCGGTCGTTGGGGTGCACGGCGTCGCCCAGACCCTCGGCGGTCAGCCAGCCGTCGGTGTTGACGAAGTAGACGTTGCGGTCACCGGAGTTGTTGACCGCCTGCACGGCGGCCTGGGTTTCCGCCACGTACCGGCCCCGGAAGGTCTTCAGCGCGAGGATCGCGGCGTGGGGGTACTTCGCGCGGATGTTGCGGATGAACGCCGTGTACGACGCCTGGAAGGTGGGGCCCGACACGCTGTGCCCCACATCGTTCGTACCGAGGTTGATGACCACCGCGTCGGCCCGGTAGCGGGAGAAGTCCCACGGCGTGGAACTACCCGCGTCGATGTTGAAGTACCGTCGCTCCATCCCCCAGCAACCGTCCGGCGCGGCGACCAGGCAGGCTCCGCCGATGGCGATCTGGGTGTGCTCCACGCCGAGCCGTTCCCCGACCAACCAGGCGTAGTCCGTGATGGCCAGCTTGGAACTGCCCGTGCCCGCGGTGATCGAGTCCCCGACGAACTCGACCAGCTTCGGCGCCACCGGCAGCGGATACGTGCGGGCGCCGGAGTCCAGGACCAACCCGGTGAACACGGCGTCGCCGTTGTACGAGCCGGCCCGCTGCCGGTAGGAGACCACCAGCGTGTGGTTGCCGGCGCGCAGCGGGGTCGGGGTCAGGTTCACCGTCCCGCTGACGTTGCGGTAGTTCACGAACGGCCCGCCGTCGATACTTGCCCAGAACTCCACCGCGTTGCGTTGCTTGAGCCGCACCGTCGTTCCGGTGAAGCCGGTGCGCAGGTAGGCCCCGGCCCAGTTCGACGCGAACGCGGCGGTCGAGCTGCGGTCCCAGCGGCCGATGAAGGAGATGTTCGGGTCCGAGGTGGACCCGTCTCCGGGCGCGGCGTGGGCGGGAGCCGCCACCGCGACGGTCGCGGCGGCCGCGACCGCCATCGCGACGACGGTACTGGCGATGGTGCGGAACAGGCGTTTGGATGGCCCCATGTGATCGTCCTCCCGATGCCCTCCGGATACCAGCCGGAAAGCGCTTGCCGTACGATAGAGAGCGATGTGAATCGATGTCGATCGGGCGGTCGCCAGGCGGTCGGTTCGCTGCGCCGGGCGGCATCGGCACGCTGGACCGACCTACGAGTAAGGTCACGCGACCAGGTTGACCAGACGGCACCGCTCGGCGCCGGTGCCGTCGGTGTCAACTCGCGCCTCGGCGCGCAGGACGTACGCGGTGACGCTCTGTGCGGGCAGGTCCAGCGAGGCGGTGCCGACCGCAACAGCACACCGACCGGCGAGGGGCGACGCGTCGACACCGTGGCCCTCAGACTGCCAGACCCTCGACGAAGGCCCCACGACACCGGCACCACAATGCCGGAGTCCATCGATCGACACTTCGGGTAGCCGTGACGACACTTACTGCCACATAGCCCGGAGCTGAGAACGCTAACACCCCGCAAAAGCGAAGACAATCCTTAGAACGTGATGTTTCGTCCACCGCCACAACCGTCCTGGCTGATCTTTCCGAAGGTCGGACCGGACGGCCATTGTCATCGTCCAGCGAACCGTCACGAAGGACACCGCCGATGCGAATCGTTTCCGCCCTCGCCTTACTCACCGTGGCCATCGCCGGCACGGTGCTCGCCGCGCCGGAGCCCGTCACGGCCGCCGCGTCGTTGCCCACCGCCCCCCAGTCGCTGGAGTCGGTCAACTATCCGGGCCGGTACGTACGACACCTCAGCAACGCCGGCCAGCTCGCGGCGGTGACCGCCAGCAGCGACGCCCAGACCAAACGGGACGCCACCTTCACGGTCGTAAACGGGCTGGCCTCGCCGACGTGCTACTCGTTCCAGACCAAGGACGGGCTGTTCCTGCGGCACCGGGACTGGCGGCTGCGAGTCGACCCCAACACCGGGGACCAGACATTCCGCGCCGACGCGACCTTCTGCGCGGTCGCCGGCTCGGTCGCCGGATCGATCTCGCTGGTCTCGTACAACTATCCGGACCGTCGGATCCGGCACCGTGACTTCGCGCTCACGCTCGACGCCTACCAGGACATTCCCCAGTTCCGGGCGGACAGTTCGTTCCGCCTCGCCGCGCCGTGGGCACCGAAAACCACGAAGAATCCGGTCATCCCCGGCCTGTTCGCCGACCCACACCTCACGGTCCTCAACGGCCGCTACTACCTGTACCCGACCACCGACGGCTACGCGAGCTGGAGCGGCACGTACTACAAGGCCTTCTCCTCCACCGACCTGGTGAACTGGACGGACCACGGCGTGATCCTCGACCACGGCCCGGACGTGTCATGGGCGGACAACTCGGCCTGGGCCCCGGCCGTCGCGGCCAAAAACGGCCGCTACTACCTGTACTTCAGCGGCGGGCTCGCCAGCGGCAACACGGCCAAGCAACTCGGCGTGGCCGTCGCCGACTCGCCGACCGGACCGTTCCGCGACGCGCTGGGCCAGCCGCTGATCCGCAGTGGCCAGTATTCCGGCCAGGCGATCGACCCGATGGTCTTCACCGACACCGACGGGCGTTCCTACCTGTACTGGGGGCAGGGGGTCGCCCGGGTGGTACCGCTGAACGACGACATGGTCTCGTTCGACCCGGCGCAGGTGCGCGTCATCACCCCGGCCGGCTACAACGAGGCGCCGTTCGTGTTCGAACGCAACGGCGTCTACTACTTCATGTGGTCGGAGAACGACACCCGCAGCGAGGACTACCGGGTCGCGTACGCCACCGGGCCCTCGCCGCTCGGGCCGTGGACCAAGCGGGGAATCGTGTTGCAGAAGCGCCTCGACGCGGGCATCAAGGGCCCCGGTCACCACTCCGTGGTCCGTGCGCCCGGGAGTGACACCTGGTACGTCGCCTATCACCGGTTCGCCGTGCCCGCCGGCAACGGCACCAACCGGGAAACCGCCATCGATCGCCTGGAGTTCCATTCCGACGGGACCATCCGCCCGATCCTGCCGACTCTCTAGGAGACATTCATGTCCATAGTATTCACCGGCCGTGCCGCCGCGTTCACGGAGGCGTGTCGCGTGGCCGCCGTCCGGATCGTGACCACCTCCCGGACGACGGCCGGACGGGCCATGGCATACCTCGCCACCGCGGCGGTGGTGTCGGCAGGGACGCTGGTCGTCGGACCCAGCACTCCGGCGCACGCGGCAAATCCGATCGTCAACCGTTTCGCCGCGGACCCCTCGATGCTCGTCTCCGACAACCGCGTGTACATCTACGCCACCGACGACGCCATCAACAGCGGCACGTACTGGGATTCCAACGCCTGGCGGGTGTACTCGTCGGCCGACCTGGTCAACTGGACCGACCACGGCGCGCCGTTCTCGCTCAGCGGGTTCAGTTGGGCCCGGCAGTACGCGTGGGCGCCGGAGGCCGTCGAACGCAACGGCTACTACTACCTCTACCTGCCGGTGGACCGGACGAAGATCGGCGTGGCGCGAAGCACCTCCCCCGTCAGCGGCTTCGTCGACGCCCGCGGTGAGGCCATGATCGAAAAGGGACGCGACGCCAACACCGGCGAGGAGCCCATCGACCCGGCGGTGTTCGTCGACGACGACGGTCAGGCCTACATGTACTTCGGCACGCGAACACCGAAGGTGGTCCGGCTGAACCCTGACATGATATCCACGTCGGGCGCCATCCAGAATGTCACGATCACCGGGTCGACCGTTTACGGCGAGGCGCCCCACCTGCACAAGCGCGACGGCATCTACTACCTCTCGTACTCCACCGGCTGGCCGGGGCAGATCCACTACGCCACGGCCACCAGCCCGTTGGGTCCGTTCACCTACCGTGGCGTCATCCTCGACTACACCAACGTCAGCACCAACCACCAGTCGATCGCCGAGTACAACGGCCAGTGGTACATCGCGTACCACCGCAACGGCCTGCCCGGCGGAAGCGACTTCCGCCGCTCCCTGGCAATGGAGTACCTCAGCCACAACCCCGACGGCACCATCCCACGGGTGGCCCAGACCAGCACCGGCGTCGGCAACCCCGTCCCCGGCATCAACCGGTTGCAGTCGTACAACTTCACCGACCGGTACGTGCGGCACGTCAACTTCGACGTCCGCATCGACCCGAACGTGAGCCCGGCAGCCGACGCCCAGTGGCGGATCGCACCCGGGCTGGCCAACTCGGCCAGCGGCTACGTGTCGTTCGAGTCGGTGAACTACCCGGGCTACTACCTGCGGCACGTCAACAACGACTTCGTCCTCGCCGCAGCCGACGGCACCGCGGCCTTCGCCGCGTCCGCCACGTTCCGCCGGGTGCCAGGGTTGGCCGACTCCACGGCGGCATCGTTCCAGTCCTACAGCTCACCCGACCGCTACCTCCGCCACTACAACTACCTGCTCCGGCTCGACCCCATCAGCACCGCCACCGGCCGCGCCGACGCCACCTTCCGCATCACCAGCTAGTAACGCGCGACGCCCGGTGGTGGCCCACGCCACCACCGGGCCGTCTGCACCGGCATCCGGGCGCATCCTCCGCATCGGGTCGGGACTGTGCCATGGTGGTCGTCATGTCAGAGTCGATCGGGGTCTGGCTGTCCGACGTCATGAGCGCCGACGACCTGGCCCGGCACGCCGCGGGCCGGTCGCTCGGCGTCGACGCCTGTCAGGTCGCGCTCGGCCGCGAGCCGGCGGGCCGTCCGTACGTCGTCGGGGCACCGGGGTTGCACCTGACCATCAGCCACTGCCGGGGCCTGGCAGCGGTCGCGGTAGCCAGGCACGGACCGGTGGGCATCGACATCGAGCAGATCCGTCCGTTACCCGCGGCCGAGCTCGCCCGGCGGTGGTTCTCCGGCCCGGAGGCGGACTGGGTCGCCGCGCACCCTGACCACTTCCTGCCGCTGTGGACCCAGAAGGAGGCTGTCGGCAAGGCGCTCGGCATCGGCCTGCGTCAGGGCGGTCTGCACCGGTCGATGCCGCTGCCACCGGCCGCCGCGCTCACCGCCACCGTTGCGGGCCGCCCCACCATGGCGGTGGGCGGGTGGATCCAGGGCCGGGTGGTGATCGGCCTCGCCTGCGACGCGGTGGGGGCGCGGGCCGCGCCCACCGCGGTCATGGTTGTCTCGGAGCATCCCTGGTGAGCACAGTGGCCGCATTCTGCGCCGGCCGGTAGGCACGTGGCCATGGATCGACCGAGTACGTCGACATCGCCGCCTGACTAGCCGAGGGCCAGCGACACCCCGAGGGCCGCCATCACCACGGCGATCGCCCCGTCCACGACCCGCCACGCCGCCGGACGGGCGAGCAGCGGCGCCAGCCGGCGGGCGCCGAGGCCCAGCCCGGCGAACCAGAACAGGCTCGCCGTCGCCGCCCCGGCTCCGAACGCCCACCGGTTCGGGTCATGGTGGGCAACCGTACCGAGCAGCACCACCGTGTCGAGGTAGACGTGCGGGTTGAGGAACGTGAACGCCAGGCAGGTCGACAGCGTCGCACGCAACGTGGCCGGCGGACGGTCGAGCGGGGTGAGGGCGGCGGGCCGCAGCGCCCGGCGGGCCGCCAGTACCGCGTACCCGAGCAGGAACGCGGCACCGCCTGACCGCACCGCGGTCAGCACGGTGGGCGCGTCGGCCAGGAGCGCGCCCAGCCCGGCGATGCCGGCGGCCATCAACGCCGCGTCGGCGGCCGCGCAGACCGCCACGACCGGCAGGACGTGTTCACCGCGCAACCCCTGGCGCAGCACGAAGGCGTTCTGCGCCCCGATGGCGACGATCAACGCGAGGGAGAAGCCGAAGCCGGCGAGCACGGAACCCATGGGATCCACGCTAGGACGGCCGGCTGCTGCACTCCAGCTACAGTTACTTCAGTAGCATTAGAATGGCTTATGACGCTCGACCCGGTGCAGCTCGCGACGTTCCAGGCGGTCATCGAGCAGGGCAGCTTCGACGCCGCAGCGCGGGCCCTGCACGTCACCCCGTCCGCGGTCAGCCAACGCATCAAGGCGTTGGAGCAGGTCGTCGGGCAGGTGCTGGTACGCCGCGCACGCCCGTGCGTACCCACGGACGCCGGACGGCCCCTGGTGCGCCTCGGCGGTCAGGTGGCGCTGCTGGAGGACGAAGCCCTCGAAGCCGCGCGCGGTGCGCTACGCGGCCACGCCCGCACCCGGGTCGCTGTCGTCGTCAACGCGGACTCCCTCGCCGGCTGGTTCCTGCCGGTCCTGACCGCCCTGCCGGACGTGGTCTTCGAGCTGCACACCGACGACGAGGGGCACACGGCCGAACTGCTGCGCGACGGCACCGTGATGGCCGGGGTCACCACCGAACGGGTCGCCGTGCAGGGGTGTCGCGTGCAACGGCTCGGCGCGATGCGCTACCTCGCCGTCGCCGCACCCGCCGGCCACCGGGCCTGGTTCGCCGGACAGGACCTCACCACGGCGTTCGCCGCCGCACCCATGATCCGCTTCAACCGCAAGGACACCCTGCAACACCGCTTCGCCCGCATGGTCACCCGGCACGACGTCGACCCGCCGACGCACTTCGTGCCCGCGTCGGCGAGCTTCACCGAGGCGATCCGCCTCGGGCTCGGCTGGGGTCTCGTACCCGAGTCCGTCGCCCGCACCGACATCGCCGCCGGCCGTCTCGTCGAGCTGACCGGCGGCGACAACCACCTCGACGTGCCGTTGTACTGGCAGTACTGGCGTCTGGAGTCGGCGGTGCTGTCGGCGCTGACAGCGGCGGTCCGGACGGCCGCCGCCGCCGCGCTGCGCTAGCCAGCCGTCATCCCGCTTCGCCGGAGGGGGCGGTGAGGGTCACGCCGAGCCGCGCCGGGACACCGAAGTTGGGGGTACCGTCGGCGTTCCAGGTGAACTTCTGCGCCCGGGTGGAGCGGTTCATGTCGCAGCCACCGCCCGCCGAACTGTTGGCGTGGTAGACGATCCAGTCCTCGGTGCCGTCCGGGGACTTGAAAAAGCCGTTGTGGCCGGGGGCGTACACGCCGTTGGCGTCGTTACGTTGGAAGACCGGGTTCGGGTGCTTGGTCCACGACGCCGCGCTCATCGGATCGCTGCCGGTGAGGGTCAGCAGGCCGAGCTTGTAGTCCGGCCCCCAGCAGGCGCTGGCGGAGTACACGATCATCGTACGGCCGTTGCGGTACAGCGGTTCGGGCCCCTCGTTGACCGGTGCGGTCTGCCGCTCCCACGACAGCGTCGGGGAGCTGATCCTGACCCGGGGACCGGTCACCGTCCACGGGGTGCTCAACCGCTGGATGAAGTTGCTCTGCCCGGCGCCGTCACCACCGTAGGTGCCCAGCAGGTAGAGATTGCCGTTGACCTGGAGGACACTGGCGTCCAACTGCCAGTCGTTGCCCAGATCCGCCTTGAAGGAGTAGGGACCCATCGGGTCGGTACCGGCGCTCTCCAGCACGTGCAGCCGCTGCGTCGGGTTGAAGTCGGACACGTTCCGTCCGGCCACGTAGTACAGATACCACCGTGGGCCGTTCGGGCCGTTGAGCAGGTGGAACTCCGGTGCCCACATGTTGCAGCAGCCGTTGGCCCGGCCGGCGAGGTTGAACACCACCTGGTCGACGGCGCTGGCCAGGCCACCGAGGGTCGGTGACCGGCGCATGGTGATGGTCGAGTTCCAGGTCGTGGTGGCCAGGTGGTAGTAGCCGTTGTGGTACTGCAGCCACGGGTCCGGCCCGTTCTGCTTGATCGGGTTGGTGAAGGTGTTCGGCGACGGGCTTCCGGTCGGACCGCCGCCCGCCACGTTGACCAGTTGCCACTGCTGGTTGGTACCGCCGTTGTCGGTGTACTGCGAGATCCGCGCCCCGTCGGCGGTGGACCGCTCCCACACGTCCAGCGCCTTGCCGCTGTTTCGGTTGACCAGTTTGACGAAACCACCGGTGGTGTCCAGCACCGAGAACTGCTGGTTCGCTCCGTTGAGGTCGCTCCACTGCACCACGTTGGCGCCGTCGGCGATGGAGAAGTTGTAGACGTCCACGGCCTTGCCACTGTGCCGGGCACGGATCCGGTAGTAGCCGCCGCCGGAGCTGACGAACTGGAACTGCTGGCTCGTCTGGTTGGCCCGGGTGGCCTGCACCAGCCCCGCGCCGTCGGCGGTGGACCCCCCGCTGACGCTCATCGCGAGCCCGCTGTGCCGCGACACGATCTGATACCAGGCGTTCGGATCGATGGTCACCGCGTACGCGTCGTTCTGGCCCACCACGGCGGCTGACGCCACGGCGACCGTGCCGACCACGGCGATCGTCACCGCCCGCCACAGCAGCCGGTGCCGGACCGCGTCCATTCTGCTCATCGAGGTTCCTTCCGGGGGACGGGCTTCGGGGCGAAGCATGGATCTGGCACTCGGATGCCGGGCGACGCCTCGACCTGAATGTGGTGGTGGTGCCGGGTCCTGACAGAGCAGATCCCGGCTCAACGCCGGCGGCAGGACCAGGGGCGGTACCCGGTGGCCGGGCGAAAGTCGTCTATGTCAGACGCTGGAAGCAGCATGAAGCGACGCTCGTCGCTACGCAAGAGCGGCGGCCCGACCAGCCGACGGTCCACCCACGTCGCACCGGCCCGGCCGGGCCGGTGGCGTCACGACGACTGCGCCTGCGGCAACCCGGCCAGATGGACCCGGCGTACCAGGGCCGCCCGGTTGGTGACACCGAGTTTGGTGAACACGTGGGACAGGTGCATCTCCACGGTCTTCTGGGTGACGAACAGCCGCGCGGCCACCTGCCGGTTGGTCAGCCCTTCGCTGACCAACGTCGCCACCTGTGTCTCCCGCTTCGTGAGGGCCGAGTGCCCCGGCTGGCGGCGGGACTTCCGGGCGCCGGTCGGGGCGTCGGCCAGCAGCCGCCGCCGCTCGCTGTTCGCCTGACGGGCGAACAGCCGGGCACCGCAGCGCGTGAACAACTCCTCGGCCAGCCGCAACGCACTGCCGGCGCGATCCGGGTCGCCCTCGGCCACCAGGGCCCGCGCGGCGATCACGTGGGCGTGCGCCGCGTCCAACGGCATCCGGGCCCGGGCAAGCGCCTCCGCCGCACCCTGGGCGGCGACGACCGCGGCGGCGGGATCCCGCAGCGCCAGGATCCGGGCGGCCGCGGACGCGGCCAGCGCGCTGCGGCTCGGTTGCCCGAGCCGACCGGCCACCTCGCCGGCGCGCGTCGCCCACCGGGCCGCCTCGGCGGGGTCGTCCCCGGCCAACGCGGCACGGGTGAACAGCTCGTACCAGCCCACCTGCGACCACGGCTCCAGGTCGGGCAGGCCGGCGGCCGAGGCCACGGCCAGGCAGCCGGACGGGTCTCCCAGGGCGAGTCGGGTCTCCGCGTACGCGGCCAGTGCCAGGGTGCCCGGCAGACCGACGACGGGCGGGGCGAGGGTCGGTGGTGCCGACGCCGGGGGACAGCCGGTGCCACCGACTCCGGTCCAGACGTCCAACAGTCCCGCCGTCGTCGTCGCCACCGAGTGCAGCTCGCGACACTGCGTGCGGGACGCCAGCCGCAGTGCCCGCGCGCAGTCGGCGGCCGCCTCCACCAGCCGCCCGCTGCACCGGTACGCCAGGATCCGGGCACAGAGCAGGTGCAGCAGCGGAAAGTAGCGACCGGCCCCGCGGGAGACGTCGATGGCACGGCTGAGGTGGTGCACCGCGGAGTCGAAACGGTCCAGCAGAATCTCGCTCCACCCCACCCAGACGGCACTCTCGGGACCCTCCCTGAGGTCTCCGTCCAGGGTCGCGTCGAGCAACGCGGCGGCCCGATCGGTCTCGCCGCGCGCCGCACGGTTGCCCCTCAGGTGGCTGGCGGCCGCGAGCAGCCCCAGCGCGTGCGCCCGTACCGTCGCCGGCACGGCCCCGGCGTGCCGGACGGCGCCCAGCGCGCCGGCCGCCCAGCGGCGGGCCTGCCCGGCCCGGCCGCTGGTCAGCTCCACCCCGGCCAGGGCCAGCGCGAGGGCCACCCGGTCGCCCGGGCGAGCGCCGTCGGACGGCGTCAGGCCGGCACGCAGCAGCGCCGCCGCCTCATCCCGCCGGCCGAGTTGGCGTTCGAGCCGGGCACACAGCAGGATGGCACCGGCCCGGGCCGGTGACGGGTGGCCGTCCACCATCCGCAGGGCCTCGTGCAGCACGGCCCGTGCCGTCCTCGGATGACCCGCGGCACCCAGCGCCCGGCCGAGCCGCACACGCAGCGCGATCCGGCGCTCGGCGGTCTCCGCGGTCGCCGGGAGCAGCCGGATGGCGGCGCCGAGCCACCGGACCGCCGTGTCGGGGGCCCGGTCGACCACCGTCTCGGCCGCCTCGCTGAGCGCCTCGACGGCGGCGACGTCGCCGGGCACGGCCAGCCGCACCAGGTGCGGCGCCTGGACCGCCGCCGCAGCCCGACGGCCCTGCAACGCCGCCAGCGCGCGGGCGTGTGCCGCCAGTCGCCAGCCGGCGTCGGTGGCCAGGTACGCCGCGTGCTGGACGACCCGGTGGCGAAACGCGAAGCATCCGCCGCCGGGCACCGGACGCAACAGATCGGCGGCGACGAGTTCGTCGATGGCCACCGGCACCTGCTCGGCGGCGATCCCGCCGACCTCGGCGAGCAGGCCGGTGTCGACCGGCTCCGGCCCGAGTACCGCCGCGGCGGAGGCGACCAGACGGGCCGTGGTGGACAGCAGTTCGAGTTCGGCCGCCAACGCGCTTTCCACGTCGGGTGGGAACGCCCCCAGTTCCAGGTGCTCGCTCGTCGGGCCGGCGGGCAGCGCCGAGGCCAGCAGCGCCGACAGGTACCGTGGATTGCCCCCCGACAGGTCGTACAGCACCCCGCGCCGGCCCGCCGAGAGCGGCACCTCCGTCAACGCGTCGAGGTGGCACTCCGCGAGCGGCCCCACCGCGACCCTGGTCACCTGGCCGGCGGTGTCCAACGCCAGGCGCAGCCGGGCTGGCGACTGGCGGCGGCGGTGCGCCACGACGAGCAGCAGCGGGGTACGCGGTGGCGCGTCGAGCAGGTGGCAGAGCAGGTCGATGGTGGCCCGGTCGCCGTTGTGCAGGTCGTCCACCGTGATCAGCAACGGTCGGTCGGCCGCCAACACCTCCAGCAGGAGACGCACGGCGCGCAACTGCCGGGCGGCTGCCGGCACGCCGGCGGGCGCGAGCGAGCGGGCCCCGGACAGGCGCAGCGACGGGAAGATGTTGTTGAGCAGGTCCGCGTGGTCGGGCCGGATCTCGGCCAACCGGGCCTGCGGCGCTCGGGCCAGGTACGGGTCGAGCGCGTCGACGAGCGCCGCCATCGGCACATCCGACCCGGGGGCCGGAGCGCGGCCGTTGAGCACCTGCACCCCGTTGGCCCGCGCCAGACCGGCGACATGGTCCAGCAGGCTGGTCTTGCCGATCCCCGGCTCCCCGGCCACCTCGACGATCCGTCCATCGCCCTCGACCAGGGCGCTCACCGCCGCCGCGAGCGTCGCGCACTCCGCCTCCCGGCCCACCAGCTGCCGGCGCCGCCCGCCGCCGCCCGCCAGCTCCGGACCGACCGGATCAGACAGGTGCTCGACGCCGGCCACCCGGGACAGCTCCACGCCAGGCGTGCGGGGCAGGTCCCGGTCGGCCGGTCTCCGGCGGTACGGGTGCGAGCGGATCGGGGATGGAATCACGTCGTACTCCTTGGCACGGGGACGGGCGGTGCGGCGGGGCGCCGGCCCGGCGGTGGTCGAGTCGGCAACCGTGTCTCACCAGCCCGCGGCGACGACGGCCACCAGATCCCGTTTGTGGGTGACGGAAACGCTCACGTGAGTGATCGAAACCGATCGGGCGGCATGGGCGGCGCTGCCCCGCAACACGACCGTCGGTCGCCCCCCGGAATCACGCAGCAACGCGATGTCCCGGGGGGCGACCCCCTCGAACAGGCCGGTGCCCAGCACCTTGAGCACCGCCTCCTTCGCGGCGAACCGCCCGGCCAGGTACTCCCGACGCCGGCTGTCGCCCAACGTCTCGGCGTGGGCCAGTTCGTCGGCGGCGAAGACGTACCGGACGAACCAGGCCCGCCGCAGTAGCCGGTCCAGCTCGTCCAGCCTTACCAGGTCAATGCCGAGGCGCACCGTCGACCGCCCGTTCCGGCGCAAGCGGGCGGTCCGTCGGCCCCGTGCCGCGCAGCAGGCTCTGGAAGACCGCCAAGGCGTGCAGGTTCGTCGTCCCCTCCATCAGCTCGAACGCCCGCACGTCGCGGTAGACCTTCTCCAGCCAGGGATGCTCCAGCAGGGAGGCGGGGCCCAGCAGCTCGGCCACGAGCCGGGTGGCGTCCTCGGCCACCCGCGCCGCCCGGGCCTTGACCGCGCCGATCGCGGCCACGTCGACCGTACCGGCGTCGATGTCGGCGGCCACCGCGTACGTCCGGTGCCGCACCGCAGCGATGCGGTCCTCGATCCCGTCGAGCCGGTCACCGTCGCGCCCGGGCAGCGACCGGCGGTGCGTACGCAGGTAGTCGCAGGCCGCCTGGGCGCAGCCGATCGCCATCGCCGCGATGCCCGGCCGGAACCGGTAGAGGATGTACGTGGCGCCGTAGAGCCCGCGCCGGCTCGGCGGGCGGTGCGCGCCGAGCAGGTCCTGCGGGGCGACGAAGACGTCCTGGAAGCGCAGCCGGCTGATCCGCGCGCCGCGCAGCCCGACGGTGGGCAGCAGCTCACCGCTGAACCCCGGCGCGGTGGTGTCCAGCAGCACCGCCTCGATCCCCCACGGTCCGGGTGCCCGCCGGCAGAACACCACCCCGAGCTGAGCACGCGCGCCGTTGCCGATGTAGCACTTCACCCCGTTGAGCAGCCAGCCGCCGCCGGGCACCGGGGTCAGCGTGGTCTCCAGTTCCAGTGCCGCCGAGCCCTTGCCCGGCTCGGTCAGGGCGAAGAACGTGTGCGTGGGCGCTGCGGACAACCGACCGAAGTAGCGCTGCCGCTGCGCGTCGTCGGCAAGTGCCTGGACGACTCCGCCGGACAGTGACGGCCCGGGACTGGCGAGCAGCACGTTCGGATCGCCGTAGGAAACCTGTTCGGTGGCGACGACCTGACCGAGGACCGTGCTGCTCGCCTCGACCAGCCGGGCCGGGAACTCCCCGACCGACCGGTACTGCGGCGGAAGCATCCCCTGCACGGGGAACCGCACCTGCGGCTCGTCGAGGAACTCGACGATGGCGTCCGGGTCCCGGTCCAGCCGCCGGCCGATCTCCCGTAGCCGCCCGGCCATCGCCGCGCAGTGGTCAGCCAGTTCCCGGGTCCGCTCGTCGAGCAGGTCCGCCCCGGCGGACGGGGCGGCCTCGCGAAGCTCATTCATCGGCGTTCTCCGTGTCGGGGTGCAGGTAGACGTTGCCGGCGACCTCGGCCAGGTGCAGGTCGCCGGCCGGTCCGTCGGCGAGGAAGCCGCTGGCTCCCAGCAGCCGCAGCAGGTCCCGGCCGATGCCGACCAGACGCAGGTGGCAGCGCCACCGGGCGGCCCGGTCGGCGTGCCGGCGGGTCTGCGGCACGGCCGCGTCCTCGGCCAGCCGCAGCGCGATGTCGGCCAGCTGACCGGCGACGAGCTGCTTGGCCAGCAGGGTGGTGTCACCCGACGTACGCCCCTCGAGGTGCCGCAGCGCGTGCCCGAGCGTGGCGTGCAGCAACTCACGGTGCGCGTCCAGCAGGCCGGCGGCGAAGCGGTCGGCGGCCGGCCCCTCGCCGAAGGCGGACTCCGGCGTGGCGTCGGTGACCGCCAGGCCGAAGCGGGTCAGCGGCCCGGGTGGCACGCCGGGCAGGGCCACCGTGGAGGCCAGGACGTGGCCGGTGGGGGACGCGACCAGCCGGCCGGGCGCGGCCCGCCCGTGCAGCGAGTCCAGGACGAAAGCGTACGGCGTGGCCGCCGCTGGCGGCGGCACGGGCGCTGCCCGGTTCACGATCGGACCTCCCTGTGATCGGGCGTACCGGTGTTGACGAGTACGGCGAGCTGGCTGCGGCCGGTGCGCGGATCGGTGTCGCACAGGACGAGGCTGGCGTAGCGGCGGGCCCATTCCTCGTGGTGGCGGGCCAGGTCGAGCCAGACGCTGGTGCAGTAGCTGCCCGGCTCGCACCGGTGCACCGGCAGATCGACGGCGTCGAGCTGGTCAGCCGCCGGCCACGGACCGGCGACCAGCAACGCCGGCCCGGGCGGTAGGGCCGGACGCCGGCTGGCCAGCAGTTCCCCGAGCGGTACCCCGTCGCCGGTGGCCTCAGTGCCGACGAAGCGAAAGCCGGTGCCGGTGCCGGTGCCGGTGCCGAAGTACAGCAGGACGGCGCTGTCCACCAGGGGCGTGTCGTGCACGAGCGGGTCCCGGTAGGGCAGTGTGGTCTGCTCGCAGACGAACAGGGCGAGGCTGGTTGCCTGCCCCGCCCGGTGGTGAGCCTCGGCGATCCGCAGAGCGGTGAACGGTGCCCGCAGTCCCTGCTCGGAGACGGCGAAGCTACGGCTGTGGCCACCCATCAGGGCGTTGAGCCGGGTGGTGACGGTCTTGAGCGGGTAACGGTCGGGCAGTCCGTAGGCCAGCAGCAGCAGGTCAGGCACGCCGACCGGGCTCGGGCACCGGCCGATCAGTTCCTCGGCCAGTTCCCGGAACCCGATGTTCCGGGACTGCTTCATCAGATCCTCGTCGACCTCGATGCCGTACGGCGCGAGCAGGTCCCGCTGGTAGGCGAGCAGTCCCTCGTCGCGCTCGTACGGGTTGCCGTCGAGACGCACGAGGGCCGCCGCGCCGCGCAGGGTCAGGGGCATGGCCAGGTCCTCCGTGGTGGAGCGGGCGGCGGCACGGCTCAGGACGTCACCTTCGGCGTACGCTCCAGGAAGTCCGTCAGCGTGCCGATGGTGCGGAAGTCGTCCATGTCCAGCTTCTCGGGATCGACCTCGATGCCGATGTTGTCCTCCAGGGCCATGAGCAGCTCGAGGATGGCGGTGGAGTCCAGGTGCATGTCCTCGAAGAGGCGGGTGCTCTCGGGCAGCGGACCGAAGTCACGCATCAACACCTCGGTCAGCGCACCCTGGATGTTCTTGACGATCTCGTTGCGTTCCATCGGTTCTTCCTCTCGGGAACGATCCGGCCGACCGGCGGCCGGGCATGACGCGGTGGGACATCGACTCAGGGGATCGGCGACGCGGCCGGGGCCGGAGTCGCAACCGGTACGGCGGGATCGACGAGGCGCTGTGGTCGGAGCAGGTCGTCGACGGTGTCGGCCCGGCGCACCAGGTGCGCCACGCCGTCGAGGACGAGCACCTCGGCCGGGTGGCCGTGGCTGAGGAAGAGCACCGGAGACGCGCTCGGCCCGTACGCGCCGGAGCGCTCGACGCCGATCAGGTCGCCCGGGCGGACCTCGGGCAGCGCCACCTGCTTGCCGATCACGTCGTTGGGCGTGCAGAGCGGCCCGGTGACCGTGTACTGGCGGACCGGCGGCTCGGCCGGTCGGGTCAGCGACCGGATGGGGAAGTTCCGCTTGACGAAGCTGCCGATGCCGACCGCCGCCATGTGGTGGTTGGTGCCGCCGTCGGCGACGACGAACCATTCGCCGCGCGACGCCTTGACCTGCCGGGCACGGACCACGTAG
Organism: Micromonospora sp. KC721; assembly: GCF_004348355.1. Classification (NCBI taxonomy): domain Bacteria; kingdom Bacillati; phylum Actinomycetota; class Actinomycetes; order Micromonosporales; family Micromonosporaceae; genus Micromonospora; species Micromonospora sp. KC721. The sequence continues at coordinate 92,036 of NZ_SMJY01000001.1, forward strand.
GTGCCCGCCCAGCCGATGAGGTAGCGACCCAACTCGGTGATGATCCGGGTCTGCGGGTGATCGACGCGGAACCGCGCGACGGCGGCGTTGAACCCCTCGGCCACCGTCTCGACGTCCAGGTCGGACTCCTTGTCGAAGTAGGGCACGCCGAACCCGCCGCCGACGTCGACGAGGTCGAGCGGAAGATCCAGCGCGGCGGCCAACTCCGCCGCGGCGGTGAGCACGCCGCGGGTGTTGTGCACGATGTCCGCGGCGTCGAGAATCCGGGTGCCCATGTAGGCGTGCAGGCCGATGACCCGTACGTGGCGTAGCGCCTTGAGGGTCGGGCCGGCCTCGGCGACCAGTTCCTGGTCGATGCCGAACTGGCGGGGCTTGCCGCCCATCGCCAACCGGGAGCCCTTGGTGACGAACGCCGGGTTGACCCGCAGCACGACCCGAACGCAACGGCTACCGCTGCCGGTGTCGGGCAGTGCGGCCGCCATGGCCTCGACGGTGGCGACCTCGTCGAGCGACTCGCACACGATCGCGCCGATGTCGTGCTCCAGGCAGGCGGCCAGCTCGGCGGCGGACTTGCCCGGCCCGAGGAAGATGATGTCCCGCGCCGGCACCCCGGCGCGGCGGGCGGTGACCAGTTCGGCCAGGGAGGAGACCTCGGCGCCGGCGCCCAGCGAGTGCAGGAGCGCGCAGACGCTGATGTTCGGGTTGGCCTTGAGCGAGTAGTAGATCTCGACCGACGGGTCGAGCAGGTCGCGCAGCCGCCGGTAGGTCGCGCGGATGATCGCACCGTCGTAGAGGTACAGCGGAGTGCCGTACCGGTCGGCCAGTTCGGCGACGGGTACGCCCTGGACGGTGTGGCCGTTGGCCGGCTCAGTCATGGCTCTCCTCGGGCAGCGACAGGGTGGTGACGGCGGCCCGCACGGCCCCGTCGAGGTCGGCCAACCGGTCCCGGTCGGGGGCGATCAGCATGGCGTACAGCCGCCCGTCGAACGGCTCCGGCGGGCCACCGGCGCCGACGGGCGCGAGCGCGTTCGCGTTGACGGTGGCGAAACAGGTGACCAGCACCCGCGTCGCGGGCCAGCCGGCGCGGACGCCGTCCAGGACGCGCCGTACGGCGGCGAACTCCAGGGGGGCCGCGAGTCGCAGCGGGTAGTGCCGGGCCAGCGCGACGGTGCCGGGCGGCTGGCACAGCTCCGTGATCGCCCCCTGGTAGGTGGACATGTTCAGCCGCGCGTTGATCTCCAGCACCGGGTAGAGCGTCTCGTCGGCACCCACGATGGCGTCCACGCCCACCACCCCGTGGTAGCCGTCGGCGTGCAGCCGGGCCGCCACCTGAGCGGCGGCGTGCTCGATCTGCCGGTACTGCTCGGCGCTGAGGTCGGCCGGCATCAGGTGGCCCTGGTGCACGCCCTGCGCGGTCAGCGCCTGCTTGACGAAGTCCAGGGCCGCCCGCCCGTCGCGTCCGATGGTGATCTGGTAGTTCAGGTCACACCGCTTGGGTAGCCACTCCTCGACGACCACCTGCATCCGGTCGTCGCCGGTGCGGGCCGCCCGTCGGTCCACCATGCGCAGCAGTTGCGCCGCCCGGGTCGGGTTGTCGAGCACCAGCAACCCCTTGCCGGAGACACCGTAGGCGTCCTTGACCACCAGCGGTTGCCCGGACTCCAGCCGGCCCTGGTATCGCGCCAGCACGTCGGTCAGTTCCTGCCGGGTCTCGCAGCAGGCGCCGGGCACCGGGCGCAGGCCGGCCGCGTCGGTCAGCCGCCGGCCGTAGACCTTGCTGTTGACCCGTTCGACCACCGGGGCGCCCGGTCCGGCCAGGGGGATGCCGCATCGGCGGGCGAGTTCCTCCTCGTCGCTGGTGGTACCCATCGGCAGCAGGTGGGCGCCGTCCCCGCCGAGTCGGCGAAGCTGGTCGAGCAGGACCGGCGAGTCCAGCGCGTTCTGGGTGGTGGAGCGCCCGGGCTGGCAGTTCTCGGGCACCAGCACGGTGGGCAGGGCCAGGCCCTGCTCGGTCAGATAGTCCTGGTATCCGGGGTCGGGCGGGCGGCTGAGCACCAGCGTGTCGTCCGGGCCGGCGAGCAGTACGCCGAGTTCCTCCATGGCGGCGACCAACGGGCGGGCGGCGTTCGCGGGCGGCGCGGGGAGCCCGACGTGTCCCCGGGCCCACTGCGCCTCGGCCTCGAAGTTGCACACCAGCACCAGCGGCGTGTCGGGTGCCCCGGTCAGCGCCCGCTTGATCTCGCGTAGGTATCGGGTGAACATGATCGGCTCCCTCAGCACTCGACGACCATGGCGGAGTAGGTGGCACCGAGACCGACGGCGGTGACCAGGTAGCGACCCCCGGCAACCAGCGCACCCCGGCGGGCGAGCGTCGCCAGGTTGAGGAACGGGTCGGTGCACGAGCAGTGCGAGAACTCCCCGACGTTGTCCAGGAAGACCCGGTCCCGGGCCAACCCCAGGGTGGCGCAGATGGTGACCCAGGAGGAGATGTTGACGTTGTGCGGGATGACCAACGTCAGGTCGTCCAGCTCCAGCCCGGCGGCGTCCAGCGCCTCCCGGATCACTGCGATCAGGTGGGTGTGGTAGGTGCTGCCGAAGCGGTGCAATGCCTCACCGGTGAGCTGGTACCCGTCGAAGAACTCGCCCACCGTGCGCGCCGCGTACGACAGGACGCGGGTGCCCTCGCCACCGAGGCCCACCAGGCAGGCCGACGACGCCTCGCCGATGATCGAGGTGTTCCAGAGCACCTGGACGGCCCGGGTGAACGGCTGCTCCCCGGTGAGCACGAGCGCCAGGGCCGTCGGGTCGCCGTCGGCGCGCAGCAGCTCGCCGGCGACCTCCACGGCGAGCAGGCCGCTGGCGCAGGCGTGCTGGGTCACCGCGAACGCCTCGGCGCCGGTGAGGCCGAGCCGCTCGCGCAACGCGTCCGCCGCGATCATGGTGGTGGGCGTGAGGTCCTGCGCGGTGTGCGCGAAGATCAGGTAGCGGATCCGGTCGCGTTCGGCAACGGTGGCCAGCAGCGCGTCCGCCGGTGGGCAGACCAGATCGAGGAGCCCGAGGTCGGGGTCGCTGCGCATCCGGTTCAGGCCACGGATCCGCCGGAACAGCCGGGTCTGGTAGCGGTTGAGCCCCAGCCCGGCGGCGATCTCCTCCACGGTGACCGAGCGTTCCGGCGCGAAGGCCGCCACCTGACGCAGGACGACATCGGGCCGGGTCGGTGCCAGCGAGGTCATGGTGCGGCCACCCCTCGGGTCAATTATTGATCGTTAGCCGCCACTACGTTAGGGAGCCGGTCACGGGCGGGCAATGGGGTAATCCCCAGGTTCCCGAGAGCCGGGAATCCCGGACCAGACAAAGGAAATACGCGCTCGCCAATGAACCAGAGCAGGCAATTTACCTGCTTTGCCGACTATTCATTCGCAAACCCTTGGGAATCAACACCGAACGGGACGTACAGGCCGCCTCGGTTACCCCCGGGACGCGGGCCGGCCAACAATGGGGTTTTCCCGACTATCCGCGGCAGGGCCGCAGGGGGGAGGGTGGGGCAGCAGGCACGTAGGGTCGCCGACGAGCGGAGGCATGATGTCCAGTCCCACGGTGACCGACCGGCTGGCGATCGCATTCGCCGGGCAGCGGGCCGGCGAAGGGCCGCTCACCTGCGGTCAACGCAACACCTGGCAGTGGATGCGCACGGACCTGTCCAACCCGATGGGCATCCTGCAGTGGATCCTTCCGGTGCCGCCCGGCGTCCACGTCACGGACGTGGTGGAGGCCGTCTCGATCCTGCTGGCCCGGCACGAATCGCTGCGGACCACCTTTCACGAACGCGACGGCGAGCTGCTCCAGCACGTCCTGCGCACCGGGGTTCTCACCGCCGAAATGCACCATGTCGACGCCGCCGTCGATCCGGACCGGCTATCCCGTCAGATGATTGGCCAACTCCGGGAGAAACCGTTCGACTTGGCCAACGAATTGCCCGTGCGTCTGGCTGTGGCGGCCACGGGCGACCGAGCGGTCGCCGCCGTGGCCGTGTATTCACACATGGCCGTCGACTACGGCAGCATGGCGATTCTGAGCCGGGAGTTCGCCGAGCTGGTGGACGCACCCGACGACCGGTCGGCCGGGACGGGCCGGCACCAGCCGCTCGACCAGGCGGCCGAGGAGACCTCGCCGTCCGGGCAGCGGCGGACAGCCGCGGCCCTGCGGTACTGGACCGGGCACCTGCGGCAGACACCCCAGTGTCTGATGGCGCTGCCACCTGTCGACGGCGCGCAGAGCGACGCGGCCTGCGCCGCGCTGCGCTCCCCCGCCGCCACCGCGGCCCTCGACCAGATCGCCGCCCGGACCCAGGCCGGTCCCGCCGCCGCCGTACTCGCCGCATTCTCCGCCGTGGTGTCGGTACGGGTGAGCCAGTCCCGCTGCGTGTTCGCCGCGCTGTCCAGCAACCGGTTCACCTCCCGGCTGCGCGACTACGTCGGCACGCTGGCACAGGACGGTCTGATGGTGGTGGACGTGATCGGGCCGACCTTCGACGACCTGGCCCGGCGGACCGGCGCGGCCATGTTGCGGGCCAACCGAAACAGCATCTTCGACGTGGGCGACCTGGTGGCCGAGGCCACCCGGATCAACGACGGGCAGGGCATGGACTACAGCCGGGACTGCGTCTTCAACAACATCAGCGCCCATCTGACCCTCGACGCCGGGCAGGCGGCCAACGTCCAGCTGCCGGCGCTCGACCACCCCGACCTGACCTGGTCGCCCACGCCCGCCGCCGCGGAGAGCAGCCTCACCTGGACACCGACGCCGCACTTCCCCAACCGCCTGGTGGTCCAGTTGATCGCCGTCCGTCCGGCCATGATCCTCGGCGTCAGCACCGGCGACACCCGGCACGTCCCCCGTACCGAGATCGCCGCCCTGCTGCGGGGCATGGAACGCGTCCTCGTCGCCGCCGGCACCGGGCAGGTACGCCTCGGCGACATTCCCGCCCTCAGCGGGCTGACCCCGGTGGCCCGCGACCGCGACTGGCTGCGGGTGGGGGTCAGTTGGGTGCAGCTCAGCGAGGTTCAGGCGCTGCTGCACGATGCGCTGGACACCCCCGCGGCCGCGTTCGCCGTCCCGGACGGGCCCGGGCACCGCGTGGTCGCCCATCTCGTCGCCGCGGACGGGGCCCGAACCCCGCGGCAGGCCCACCTGGCCTGCCTGGCCCGCCTCGGCGGCCGGTACGCCGTGGTGACCCCGCACCACTACGTCCTGCACGACTCCGCCCCGGCCGACCCCACCGACCCGGCTGCCTGGCGATCCCGACCGGTGCTCGCCTCCGGCTCCGGCCGCGCCGCCACGGAAGGTGACCGATGACCGCCCCGAGCGAGACCGTCCGCACCATCCGCCTACGGGTGGACGGCACCCGCGCGGCGCAGGGCCCACTGACCCTGGGACAGGCGAACGCGCTGCAATGGATCTCCGCGCTCACCGACGACCACTTCCTCGGCCTGGTGCAATGGATCTTCACGGTGCCGGCCGGGACCACCCTCGACCGTGCCTGCGCCGCCCTGGCCGGTCTGGTCCGCCGGTACGAGTCCCTGCGCACCACGTACCACGACGGGCCCGATGGTCCGGTGCAGCGTGTGGCCCGCAGCGTCGAACTGCCGATCGAGGTCCACGAACGGCCGGCCGGGCCCGGGAGCGCGGCGCTGGCCCGGGAGCTGATCGACCGGCTGCGGGACCAACGGCTCGATCTGTCCGCCGACCTGCCGCTGCGCTTCGCGGTGGCGGTCGACGGTGATCTGGTGCACGCCGCGGTCGCGGTCTACTCGCACGTGGCCGCCGACTACGGCAGCATGACCGTGCTGGGCGAACGCTTCACCGCACTGCTGGCCGGGACAGCCAGCGACCGGGACGAGCCGCCGTACCAGCCGCTGGACCGGGCCGCGCGGGAGGGCTCGCCGCAGGGCCGGCGGCAGGCCGAGGCGGCGCTGCGGCACTGGTCGGGCATCCTGCGGCGGCGTCCCCGCTGCGTGCTGCCCCGACCGGTCGTACCGGTGGAACCGGCCGACGGCGCCGGCCCGGACGGCGCCCCGCCGGCGCTCGCACCGCGCAGCGCGGACCTGCACTCGCCGCGCGCGGCGGCCGCGCTCGACCGGATCACGGCCCGCACCGGCGCCAGCCGACCGATGGCCGTCCTGGCCGCGATCGCCGCCGTGCTCGCCACCCGGAGCGGGCAGCAACAGGTGGTGCTCTACTCCCCCGCCGCCAACCGGCTCGGCGCACGGCTGCGCGACTACGTCAGCACCGTGTCCCAGGACGGCCTGATCGGCCTCGACGTCGACCAGCCCGACTACGACGCGCTGGTCCGGCACGCCGGCACCGCGTTGCTGCGCGCCAACCGCAACAGCGTCTTCGACGCCGAGGCGTTGCAGCGGGTGCACGACCGGATCGCGCACGAACGGGGCCTACCCATGATCCGTGACGGCGTGTTCAACAACATCTCCGGCATCGCCCCGCCGGACCTGCCGACGGTCGCCACTGCCGAGACGTTCATCGACTGGTGGACCCCGGCCGGCTTCGACAACCTGCTCCTGTTCCATCTGGTGCGGACCGAGCAGGCGCTGATCCTGGAACTCATCACCGGGGACAACCGGTATCTTCCCGACGCGGAGATGGAAGGGCTGCTGCTCGGCACCGAACGGGTGCTCGCCGCGGCGGCCACCGACAACATCCCGCTGGCACAGATCGGCGAGGTCGCCGGGATCGCGCCGATCAGCCGGGACGGCGACTGGCACCACATCGACCACAGCTGGATCCAGCTCAGCCAGGTCAACCGGGTGCTGCGGGCGGCACTGCCCGGGCCCGCCCAGGCGTTCGTGGTCGACTCCGACGCGACCGGCGGCGGCGAGATGATCGTCGCCCATCTGGCCGCCACCGACGAGATCGACGATCCCGCGCGGGCACACCTGGCCTGCCTGCGCCGGCTCGCCGGCTCGTACACCGCGATGGCGCCGCACCGGTACGTCCTGCACGCCGGCGCCCCCGCCGACCCGACCGATCCGCACGCCTGGCGCGACCTGCCGGTGCTCGCCGCGGGCGACGGCCGGGCCACCCAGGCGGAAACCGAGGGACAGCCATGACCATCATCGAGGCGAACGGCCTGACCCGCACCTTCCGGGCCGGCCGGCAGACCGTCGCGGCGGTCCGGGGGGTCGACCTACGGGTCCAGCCCGGGGAGATCGTCGGGTTCCTCGGCCCCAACGGCGCCGGCAAAACCACCACGCTGCGGATGCTCACCACACTGCTGCAACCGACCAGCGGCACGGCCCGCATCGCCGGCGCGGACCTGCGTACCGCGCCACGGGAGGTCCGCCGCCGGATCGGCTACGTCGCCCAGTACGGCGGCACCGACCCCAACGCGCTGGTGGACGAGGAACTGTTCCTGCAGGCACGGCTGTACCGGATCGGGGCCGGACCGGCCCGTCGTCGGGTGGCCGCCCTCCTGCCACAGCTCGACCTCGGCGGGCTGAATTCCCGGCCGGTCGGCTCGCTCTCCGGCGGTCAGCGTCGCCGGCTGGACATCGCGCTCGGCCTGGTCCACGAGCCGCAGATCGTCTTCCTCGACGAGCCGACCGCCGGCCTGGATCCGCACAGCCGCAACAACCTGTGGGAGCACATCCGCCGGCTGCGCGACGAGAACGGCACCACCGTCTTCCTGACCACCCACTACCTGGACGAGGCGGACGCGCTCTGCGACCGCATCCTGGTGATCGACCACGGACGGATCGTCGCCGAGGACACCCCGGCCAACCTGAAGCGGCAACTGGCCGCCGACGTGCTGACCGTGGACGTGGCCGGCGACCCGGACGCCGCGCGGCGACTGCTGGCCGGGCTGTCCGGGGTCCGGCAGGCGGCGGTGACCAGCACCGGCGGTCTCCAGGTCACCCTGGCCGACGGCGAACAGGGCATCATCGACGTGATCACCACCCTGGCCGGCGCGGGTCTGGGCGTACGCGCGTTGCAGCTCGCCCGCCCCAGCCTGGACGACGTCTTCCTCACCCTCACCGGCCGGGGGCTGCGCGACGACCCGGACGGCCCGACCCCACCGATCCCGACCACCGAGGGGGCGGAGCATGTCCCTGCTCGTTGACATCCTGTTGGTGTTCCAACGACACGTACGGATCTCCCTGCGGAACCCGCTCTGGATCATCATCGGGCTATCCCAGCCGGTGGCGTTCCTGGTGCTCTACGGCCCGCTGATGACCAGCACCCTCTCGATCACCGGCGTCCCCGCCGAGCGCGCGTGGCAGACGTACGTACCCGGGGTGCTGGTGCAGCTGAGCCTCTTCGGTTCCGCGTTCGTCGGTTTCGGGGTGATCGCCGAATGGCGTGGTGGAGTGATCGAGCGGTTGCGGGTGACCCCGGTGAGCCGGGTCGCCCTGCTGCTCGGCCGGGTACTGCGCGACGTCGCGCTGCTGCTCGTCCAGGCGGTCCTGCTGATCGCGGTGGCGGTGACGCTGGGCCTACGGGCGTCGGTGCCGGGGGTGCTGGCGGCGCTCGGTGTGGTCATGCTCCTGTCGCTGGGTCTGGCCTGTCTCTCCTGCGCCCTCGCCTTGACCGTGAAGAGCGAGGACACCCTGGGGCCGACCCTGAACACCGGGCTGATGCCGCTGCTGCTGCTCTCCGGGGTGCTGCTGCCGATGTCGTTCGCGCCGCGCTGGCTCGACCTGGTCTCCCGGCTGACCCCGTTCCGGTACATTGTCGACGGCATGCGCAGCGCGTTCCAGGGCGACGTGCTCAGCACGACCATGCTCTCGACGGCGCTGATCGCCCTCGGAATCGCCGTCCTGTCCGTCCTGCTCGGGGTGCGGACCTACCTGCGGCAGAGCGCCTGAGCCCACCGGCAGATGCCAGCGGGCCGCCGGAACGTGTCCGACGGCCCGCTGGGCTCGGCATCAGTGGACGACGACCGGTGTGCCGGGCTGGCCCTCGGGCTGGTCGTCCAGCAGGTGCGACCGCTCACGCCGTCGGGGCAGGAACGCCGCCGGGACCAGCGTGACGAGCACCAGCGCGAACGCCACCCAGAACGTCGTGGCGAACGAGTCGGCGGCGAAGTCGAGCCCGCGGTCGATCAGCGACGGGTCGACCGGGAACTGCTGGATCAGCTCGGGCCGCTGCTGCGTGGCGATGGCCAGCCCCGCCTCGCTGACCGGCTCACCGCTCGGGTCGGTCACGCCGGGGATCGGCCGGGAACTGTTCAGCTCGTTGGTGAGGATCACCGACATCACCGCCGCGCCGACGGAGCCGCCGATCTGCTGGAGGATGTTCACCAGCGTGGAGCCGCGAGCCACCTCGGGGCCGGTCAGCGTCCTCAGCGCCGAGGTCATGACCGGCATCATCGTGCCGCCCATGCCCAGACCCATCACGAACAGCGAGCCGCAGAGCAGCACGTACGAGGTGTGCGGGTCGACCTGCGTGAAGGTGAACATCCCGGCGACGATCAGTAGCAGCGCGAACGGCACCGTCCGGCCGACCGGCACCTTGTCGGCCAGGATACCGGCGATCGGCATGGTGACCATCGCGCCGATGCCCTGCGGCGCGATCAGCAGGCCGGCGGCCAGGGTGGACTCACCGCGCACCTGCAGGAAGTAGCTCGGGAACAGCAGACCGGCGCCCATGAAGGCGATGATGAAGACGAACATGGTCACCGCCGCGACGGTCAGTCTGCGGTTGCCGAACAGCCGCAGGTCCAACAGCGGGTGACGCGGCGTGAAGGAGTAGCGGACGAACGCCAGTACCAACGCGCCGCCGATCAGCATGGGCACCCAGACCGTCGCGTCGGCGAAGGTGCCGGTCTCCGGCAGCGAGGAGACCCCGTAGAGGAACAGGGCGAGTCCCGGGGAGAGCATCAGCATGCCGAGGAAGTCGAACGACTCCGAGGGCTCGGGAGCGTCCTTCGGCAGGGCCAGCTGCGCGTAGACGAGCGCGATGACCCCGATCGGCAGGTTGATCAGGAAGATCCAGTGCCAGCTCGCCACGTCGATCAGCCAGCCGCCGAGGATCGGACCGCCGATCGGGCCGAGCAGCATCGGGATACCCAGGACGGCCATCAGCCGGCCGATCCGGTGCGGCCCGGCCGCCCGCGTCATGATCGTCATGCCGAGCGGCATGAGCATGCCGCCGCCGAGACCCTGCAGGACACGGAACGCGACCAACTGCCCGATGGTGTCGGCGGTGGCGCAGAGGCCGGAGCCGATCGTGAACAGCGCCAAGGCGATCATGTAGAGGCGTTTCGTGCCGAACCGGTCGGCGGCCCATCCGCTGAGCGGGATGACCGTGGCCAGCGCGAGGGTGTAGCCGGTCATCGTCCACGCGACGCGCGCGTAGGAGACGCCGAACTCGCTCTGGAAGGTCGGCAGCGCGACGCTGACGACCGTCACGTCGAGGATCGACATGATCGCGCCGAGCACCACGACGCCTGCCACCTTGAGCACTGCGGCGTCGAGCTTGTCCGATGTCGGGACAGGTGGGGGTGCCGCGACCGATTGCTGCGTCACGAGGTCTCCTGAGGGGATCGGCCGGATGACCGGCTCAGCATGGAGCCGACGCGGCGCCTGCCGAGGCAGACGTGGCGTGCGGAGGGGAAGTCCGCAGCGGAGATTAGCGGCCACCACCGACCGCGCGCCGCCGAGTTTCGCCCTTGGCGGAGGATCAGTCAGGTGTTCCTCGTCACGGTGGCACCGGCCAGGCAGACGCCGATGTCGGCGTCGAGGCCACGGGCCCGCGTCATCCCCCAGACTCCCGCGAACCGGGTTTACCTCATCAATCGCGAACAACCAGATATATCACCTGTAAGTCGCCGAGCGTCGGAAGCCTGGAAAACGGCCCGATACGACATGAATCCGCCTAACGTTCAGCTTGGCTCGTCCTCCTGAGCCGACCCCAAAGAAGGGATGAGGGACATGTCGAAGAGGTTTCTGACCAAGCTCGCCGGCGGGGCGGTGCTGGGCAGCGCCGCCCTGCTGTTCGCGGCACCCGTCGCGGCGCTCGCCGCGCCGGACGGCCCGAGCAAGGAGCCCCGCAACTCGAACCAGCAGCGGGAGAAGAACTCCTCGAACAACAACCGTGGCAACACCACGCCCAAGCGGGTGGTACTGCCCGACGGGGACGGCAACGGCGTCACCTGCGCGACCAACGACCAGGACGCCGACGCGGCGGTCATCCAGAACATCCGCGACAACACCAGCACCAATAGCGTCAACACCTTCGTCCAGACCGGCGTGGCCGCCGCGACGAACGCCAACGTGCAGGGCGTCGTCGTCTGCATCCGCGACATCGACCTGGACGTGGACATCGACGTCGAGGTGCTCGACGACATCCTCGACGCGGTCGAGTCGGCCACCAACGGCACGGCGCCGGGCCGGGCCGCCAGCGTTCCCGGCCTCGGCGGCGTGTACGCCGGGCCGGAGGGAGCCTGGGTGCTCCCGGGCAGCACCTCCTGAGGTCTGATTCGCGAGAACCGGGCGGTGCGGACGACGGGAAGGCCCTGAGCAGGGGAAACGGTGTGCTCTACGCATCGGTTCGCCGAGTGGGTCGACCGACGTCCGCACCGCCCGGGTTGCCGATCGATGATGGTCGCAGAAGGAACACGACCTCGGCTGAAACCAGTGGGCAGATCGCGCCGGTCAGATCATCGTGATCGGGTTGCTGAGCGCCGCCATACGTCCGTCCGGATGACGTACCTCGACCCGCACCAGGCCGGATTCGTCCGCCGCGGTCCGCCACTGAGCGACGCCCGATCCGTCGGCGCCCAACCGCTCACGGTGTGCCACGCCGCGCTCGGTGTGCAGGCTGACGATGCCGAACGGCACGCCCGTCACCCGTACCCGCACCACGACCGGTTCGCCCCGGGATTCCAGGCGTTCGCCGACGCCCGCGCTCCGGTCGGCGGCAGTGGCGGCGAACGCCAGTTCGACGGCGGCCGACTCCGCGATCCAGCTCCGGCCCGCCCGGACACCGGCGAGAATCGCCTCGGTGCTCAACTCCTCCGCGAACACGACGGTGTGCGGCGCGCCGAGCTGACCCGCCAGATGGGTGTCGCTGCTGCCCACCGCCGGACGCCAACTCCCCTGGTGCACGTCGAAGGCCAGTCCGCGCCCCCACTCGGCCAGGGCCGCCTCGTTGTCGGCGTTCCACGCCACGTCCGACGCCCACAGCCCGTTCCATACCTCGACGGCGTCGAACCAGCGGTACGGGTACATCAAAGTGCCGCCGGGATAGGGCGCGTACGGGTGGGCCGCGACGCACAACCCGCCCCCTCGACGTACCTGGTCGAGGTGCCGACGGATCACCTCGTCGCGGACGCCGTACCGCCAGTCCACCACTGCTGCGGGGGCGACACCGAGCGCCAACCAGTGCCCGGTGCGAGTGGTGACCTCCTGACCCAGGATGACCAGCAGATCATCACCCGCGTGGGGTGCCCACGCTTCGTGCCCGAGCGAGTTGTTGTGCTCAGTGGTGGCGACGAAGTCCAGGCCGGCCGCGCGGGCAGCGGCGGCCAGCTGCGCCGGCGTCCGGTCTGCGCCGTGCGAGTGCACCGAGTGCACGTGGCAGTCACCCCGGTACCAGCCGGGTCCCCGCCCCGCAGCCTGCCGCGGCGGGAACCGCGCCTCGCCGGCTGGCCCAGCCAACCCTTGACCGAACGCCATTCCCGGAGGCTACTCGCGACGGTCAGGTGATGGCGGGGCTGCGGCGTTCCAGGAGGATGACGTCCCGCCACCGGCCGTGGTGGCGGCCGACGCGTTCCCGGGTGCCGACGATCCGGAACCCGGCCCGCCGGTGCACGGCCAGGCTGGCGGTGTTCTCGGGGAACACGCCGGACTGGATGGTCCAGATCCCGGCGGCCTCGGTGGAGGTGATCAACGCGTCCAGGAGTAGGCGACCGGCTCCCCTGCCCTGGGCGGCGGGGTCGATGTAGATCGAGTGTTCGACCACGCCGGCGTAGACCGCGCGGGTGGAGGTGGGTGTGACCGCGACCCAGCCGACGACCTCATCGGCGAGGTCGGCGGCGACGAAGCGGTGGGCGGGCAGCCTCCCGGTCTCGAAGGCCGCCCAGGTGGGGGCGGTGGTCTCGAAGCTGGCGTGACCGCCGTCGAGACCGGCCTGGTAGATGGCGAGGACCCGGTCGGCGTCGGCCACGGTCATCGGGCGGACGGCGAGGTCGGCCACGAGCAGGCTCCGTTCGGGTGGAGGGGTGGGCGCGACGTCATCCCTCGGGCTGGACGACAGGGTGCACGGCAACCGGCCACGATCCGCTTCCGACCCAGTCAGTCGAGCAACGCCCTCACCCACAGGTCCGTGTGGTGCTCAGTGTACTCGGCGTCCGAGCGCCACGCGTCGCCGTGCCCGGTCCGCCAGTGGGTCGCCCAGGGTTCCGCGCCGAGCGCTGCCTGCTCGCGCAGGAACTCGTACATCGCCCGGGTCCGGACGGTCAGCATCGGCGCCAGGCGACGGCGCTGCTGCTCGTCCAGCCCGTAGGCATCGGCGAAGGCCCGCAGTCGCGGCCCGGCGTCCACCCGCTGCCAGTCGGGGTGCGCCGACATGGGCACGAAGCCGTGGACGGCGTACGCGACGTCCCACAGCCGCGAGCCCGGCCCGGCGTTGTCCCAGTCGATGACGACCCACCGATCCCCGACCACCAGGTTCCACGGGGCCAGGTCGTGGTGGATGACCAACTCGTCGCGGTCCGCCGGGATCAGCACGTTCCAGCGCGCGTCCGGCGGCGGGGTGAAGGTCGCCAGGGCGTCGTGCAGCTCCCGGACGAGCCGACCCACCCTGGCGAGCTGGTCACGCGGCTCCAGCAGGTCGAAGCGGAACGGCCACGGCACCTCACCGTCGACGTAGCTGAGCACCTCCCGTCCCTGCTCGTCGATGCCCAACGCGCGCGGTGCGCCCCGGAACCCGACCGACCAGAGATGGTCGAGCAGCGCGTGGACCGCCGGCGTCCACGGGCCGACCCGCCGTCGTACGGTGTCGCCGACCCGCACCACGCCCGCCGTGACGTTGCCCCCGGTGAGCGGGACCTCCGCCCCGGTCATCGGTCCACCCGCTCGGCGCACGCCTGGTGCATCGCGCGGCACTGCGCAAGGGCGTGTTCCCGCATGCCTTGGGTCGGGCTACCGGCGGCGGTTGCGCGGATGGCTCTTCGCCGTCCGTTCGTTGCCGTGCTTGTAGTTGCCGGTCAGCCGGGCCATCAGCTCTTGTGGATCATCGTTCGTCACGTCGATCAAAAACCGGGTCGCCGCGGCGCCGCGGAGAACACCGGCTGGCCGGCCATGGTGTAGCAACTCGACCTCCCCGTTCTTCCGGAGGCGATAGGTGAACCCGTCAGGTGCTCCGCTCATCACCACATCTTCGCGTGGCACGATCACGAACGCGAGCGATATCCGCACGGTAGGCACGGTGGCAGCCGCCAGAGGACGAGATCGGTGGCAGACCTCCTGGTCGCCGAACGGCTGTACCTGGCCGAGGTGGACCCGCTCCGGCTGGCCGACGTGGTCATCGACAACACCGTGCTCGGCCAGCCAGGGTGCCGCGCGCCCGACCCCTCGTCCGGCCGCGATGAGATCAGGAATCGAGAAGCAGCCAGGCTGTCCGTGGGCCTAGCCTTCTCCCAGGCAGCCGGTAGCAGGCCGGCGCCCGAACAGGTAACAGGAGGCCCAGCATGTCCGCCAAGAACTCCGGGACCGAGTCCGACGGCTTCAGCCCCGAGGAGCGGGCCGCGATGAAGGAGCGCGCCGCCGAGTTGCGCGCCGAGGGCAGGAAGGGCGCCAAGAAGGCGGACGACCTGCAGGCGGTTCTCGATCGGATCGCGCAGATGGCGCCGGAGGACCGGGCGCTCGCCGAGCGCGTACACGTGACGGTGGCCGCGACCGCGCCGGAGCTGTCGCCGAAAACCTGGTACGGCATGCCCGCCTACACGAACGCGAACGGCAAGATCGTTCTTTTCTTCCAGGACTCCGGCAAGTTCAACTCGCGGTACTCGACCCTCGGCTTCCAGGACACGGCCAACCTCGACGACGGGGACATGTGGCCGACGTCGTACGCGCTGCAGAAGTGGAGCCCCGAGGTGGAGAAGAAGGTCGTCGAGCTGGTGCGGGCCGCGATCTCCTGAGACCCCGATCAGTCGAGCAGGGCGAGCAGGCGGCCGAGGGCCGGGTTGGTGCTGTCCCGCAACCAGGCCAGGGCGACGTCCACGGTGGGCGTGGGGGCGGTGAAGCGGCGCAACCGTACCCCGCGCAGCCGCAGCGCACGGGCCCGGCCGGCCGGGACGGCCGCGACCACGCCTCCCTGCGCCACCGCCCGTAGCAGCTGCTCGTCGTCCGGCTCCTGCCGGACGAGCCGGAACCCGCCGCGTGGCCAGACCTGGGCGATCGTCCGGTCGAACATGCCGGGGCCGTTCTCGCGCGGCCACATCACGGCCGGCAGGTCGACCACCTCGTCCCGACTGATCTTCCGACGGCCGACGGCCAGGGGATGAGCCGCGGGCAGGGCCAGCAGCAGCTCCTCGGTGTCGACCGTCCGGCAGGCCAGCGCCGGCTCGTCGACCGGCGGGCGGACGAACGCCACGTCGAGTCGGCCGGCGAGCAGTCCGGCGACGTTCGGCGCCGTCCAGGCCGTCTCCGGGACCACCTCGACATCCGGGTGGGCGGCCCGGAACCGCGCGACCAGCGCGTCGACCGGGCCGCCGCGCGCCGAGCGGGTGTACGCGAGCCGGAGCCGCCCGCCCCGCCCGCCTACCAGGTCGCGGATCCGGTTGGTGGCCGCGTCGACCTCGGCGAGCAGCCGGGCGGCCTCCTCGGCGACCCGCGCCCCCACCTCCGTCAGCTGGCAGCCCCGGCTGGTCCGGTGCACCAGCGGCACGCCGAGCTGCCGTTCCAGGGCCCGGATCTGCTGGCTGAGCGCCGGCTGGGCGATACACAGCCGGGCGGCAGCCCGGGTGAAGTGCAGCTCTTCGGCGAGCACCGCGAAGGAGCGCAGCCGACGCGGGTCCAACCAGGCGTTGCGGGCCGGGGCATCGGACATGCCCGCATCATAAGCGCCGCTTATCGCCGGCAACCTGATCCGTCTTGGACGGCGACCCACCGGACCGGCGACGATCCGAAGCCAACGGCCCGAGCGAGGGAGGGAGCCGACAATGACGGCAGCGGCGGATGTGGTGGTGATCGGGGGCGGGATCGTCGGGCTGACGACGGCGGTCACCCTCCAGCAGCGTGGGGCACGGGTGACGGTGCTGGCCCCGGACGACCCGGCCGACACGGTCTCCGCGGTGGCCGCCGCCGTCTGGTACCCGACCCACACCGAGCGGGACCCACGAATGCTGCGGTGGGCCCGGGAAACCCGCATCGAGCTGAGCCGCCAGGCCCAGGCCGGGGTGCCGGGGGTGGTCGAGCGGCCGACCCGGATGCTGTTGCGCCACCGGTACGCCGGCCCGCCGTGGTGGGCGGAGGCCCTCGACGACCTAACGGCGGAGGCGGCCGAGCCGCCGTACACCACGCTGCTGCGGTTCACCGCGCCGACCGTGGAGATGGTCCCGTACCTGCACTGGCTACGGCAGCGGCTGGAGGCCGGCGGCGGGCGGATCCTGCGCCGCCGGGTGCGCCGGCTCGCCGACGCGTTCGCCACCGCCCCGACGATCGTCAACGCGACAGGGCTGGCCGCCGGCCAGCTCGCCGCCGACCCGGCCGTGCACCCGGTGCGCGGGCATCTGGTGCTGGTGGCGAACCCGGGCCTGACCGTCTCGGTCCGCGACGAGGACGACCCGGCCGGGATCACGTACGTGCACCCCCGCCGGCACGACGTGGTGCTCGGCGGCACGTACCAGCCGGGGGTGGGGCACACCAGACCTGACCCGGCCACGGCAGCAGCGATCCGGCGCCGCTGCGTCGCGCTGGTGCCGGAGTTGGCGGACGCGCCGGTGCTCGGCGAGCGGATCGGGTTGCGACCGGCCCGGCACGGTGGCCCGCGGGTGGAGGCGGAGCCGGGCCCGGCGGGCTCGCCCGGCGGCCGGCTCGTGCACGCGTACGGTCACGCCGGGGCGGGGGTCACCCTGTCCTGGGGATGCGCCGCCGAGGTGGCGGACCTCGCCCTTGACGGTTGAGCGGGCGAAGCGGGGCCAGACCACAATGGTCACTTTCCGTCATCGGAGCGCCGCAGAGGAAGGTCACGTTTTCCGCCCAAGTGGGCTATTGACCGCGGGAAGCGCACTGCCCGGATAATCGTTGCCCAGCGCCACCACCGGAGTGGCTTCGCACAGCTTCGAAACGGGCCATGGCCACCTCATCCGACGACACCCCTCCCACCAACGCGGCCCTGCGAATCGGCGGCTGGCTGCCCGACTCCCGCCAACCGGCCCGGCCACCCGCACCGGACCCCGACCCCGTCCAGGGCCGTTGGCACCAGGTTGCTCCGGCACCGTCCCGGCAGACCACGCCTCCGCCCGCGCCGACGTCCCGGAAATCTCCCGACCGCTCCGCCCGGACGCTGATGCTCGGCTGCCTCGCGGTCGGCGTGGCCGCCATGCTGGTCTTCGCCCTCGTCCCGCTCTGGTCCGGCGCCCCGCGCCCGGAACAGGAAGCGACGGCGTTCGTCCCGGCGCCCGGCGGGTTCGCCCAGGACCCCGCACCCGATCCGGTCAGCGCCACCGAGGAGGCCGGTTCCTCGCCGGCACCGGTGTCACTCTCCACCCGGGCCACCCTGCCGTCCCCGACCCAGGTGGCGCCGCCCGCGCG
>NZ_SMJY01000200.1:0-10549 GCF_004348355.1 Micromonospora sp. KC721
CCCAAAAGCAGCAGGGCAGACCTGAGCCTCTACGCCGTCCTCCGCGACCTGCAGTACTTACTCGCGACCTGGCTCGGGTTCTGCCCCCTCTGCCGCCAACTCGTCCCAACCTAACAAAGCGCTACTAAGGGCGTGTCTTAGTTGGTAGGGGACGGACGTCGGGCATGATTTCGGTTTCGTGGAGGACATGATCCGTACCTGGGCGCCTGATGATTTGTGGGACATCGTCAAGCCGTTGGTCAAGTCTCCGCCGCGTCGTGCCCAGGGTGGTGGTATCGCCCGGGTTGATGACCGGGCGGTCCTGGCCGCAATCGTGTACGCCACCCAGGCGGGATGTTCGTGGTGGAAGCTGCCCACCCCGCTGTTCGGGGTCAGCCGGGCGACCGCGCACCGCCGGTTCGCCGAGTGGACCCGTGATGGCCTGTGGGATCGGATGCACCAGGCGGTCCTGGTCCGTCTCGGTGCTGCTGGCGCGATCGACTGGTCGCGGGCGGTGGTTGACTCGATCAGCGTCCGGGCGGAAAAAGGGGGGACCTGACCGGGCCCAGTCCGGTCGACCGAGGGAAACCCAGAAGCAAGATCTTGATCGATGGGTAGCCGTTACCCGGATCAGGGATCCCATCCTCCTAGGATGGATAGGGGGTGTGCGACCCGCGCTCGGTAGGCGGCGCGGAGCACTCCACGAGAGTCGAGTCAGCAGGACGGTGCCGGGAGCCGTGGCGGCTGCCTCAGTCGACGCGCAGGCGTACCGGCTCGCCGGTCAGTTCCCGTTCGAGGTACGTGCGGGTGTCCCGGTGGGCGACCATGACCAGGTAGACGTCCTGCCCGGTCGGTACGCCCGGAACGGAGAACGCAAACCGGCACGTGCCGTCGGTGAGCGCCTGCGGATCGGTCAGCCGCCCGGCGGCCAAGCCGCCTGTGGTTGTGATGAGCACCAGGGCGCCGTCGACGACGTCGGCATGGGTTCCGGTGCCGCCGCAGCCGCCGCGGCCGTCCCTGCTGAAGGACGCGCTGTCCCCGAGCACGACCACGCCGGAGACCATGAAGGCGCTGGTGGCCGACGGGCGCGCGACGACGCGGGTGCGTGGTCCGTTGTTGTTGAGGAACATGCTGAGGGCGAGGCCGAGGCCGGCGACAGCGCCGACCCACATCCAGACCGAGCGCCGTGAGGCCGGCTCTGCATGCAACGGCTGCATCAGATCTCCGTGGTCAGGCATGGGGGGGCGCAGCCTACCGCCGACGGCCTCGCCCCGGTGGGGCACTCTGCGTCCGGAGGGCGTGGGCGGCGGGAGATTCACGTTCATGCCATCCCGCGTTCGCTGCGTTCGATGATCACAAGCCCCTAGCGTGGGACGTCCTGACACCTTTCGGGAGGCAGTACGTGAACACAATTCCCTCGCTGCGACGCGCAGCAGCCGTCGCCACCACGGCCATCCTCGCCGTCGCCGGCCTGGCTGTCCCGTCGGCCGCCAGCGCCCGGCCGGCCGCCGACACCAGTTCCGCGCCCGCCGGCATCACGAGGCAGGCGGCGAGCGCCCTCGTGGAGCGCCTCGGCGCCGACCGTACCGGCGGCGCCTGGCTCGACCGCAGCGGCCGGATGGTTGTCGCGGTGACCGACGCCGCCGCCGAGCAGGCCGTTGTCGGCGCAGGCGGGATCGCCCAGCGGGTCACCCGCAGTACGGCCGAGCTGAACGCCATCAACGCCACCCTCGGACAGCAGATCGCCATGCCGGGCGTGGCCTTCGGCGTGGACAGCATCAACAACAAGCTTTTCATCGACGCCGACACGACCGTCTCCACCGAGGACTACCAGCGGCTCGTGGAGCTGGCCGCCTCCCACGACGGAGCGGTGACGGTGCGGCGGATGCGCGGCGAACTCAAGCCGTTCATCCAGGGTGGGCGGTTCATCACGCCCAACCGTGGCTCCGAGATCGGCTCGTGCTCGGTTGGCTTCAACGTCCGGAAGAAGGACAACCCCAACTCGCTGTACATGATCACGGCGGGGCACTGCACGGTGGGCGCGTCCGGCGTCAGCGACTGGTACGACGGGATCGGCCAGTACGTCGGCTACGACGCCGGCGGCAACTTCCCGGGCAACGACTTCGGCCTGATCAAGCACAACAACGCGAGCCTCAGCAAGCCCGGCAACGTGTGGATCAGCGAGGGCGTCGTCCGCGACGTCACCCACTCGCGCGACGCCGGCCTGGGGGAGACCGTCTGCCACAGTGGCTGGAAGACCGGCTACCGCTGCGGCGAGGTGCTCGCCAGGAACACCACGGCCAACTATCGCGAAGGTCGGGTGACCGGGCTGGACTATACGAGCTTCTGCGCCGCCGGTGGCGACAGTGGCGGCTCGGTCTTCCACGGCGACGCGGCGCTCGGCCTCGTCTCCGGCGGGATCCCGGAGGACTGCCGCACCTACGTGCAGCCGCTCAACGAGGCGCTCGCCTGGTACGACGTCGAGGTTTACTAGTCGCTCGGCCCGCCTGACGGGCGGGCCGGCAGCAGAGCCGTCCAGTTGGCCGGCCCCGCAGCTCGCTCGGCTCCCAGGAGCAGGGCTCGGGGTCGGCCACCGGTCCATCCGGGAGGTCCCGCACCCGTCGGCATTGAACGGCAACGGTAAATGCGTAACGATGGCATTGCACTCAGTCGATGAGGTGAGCCGTGGGGAGGGCAGTATGGGCGGCGGGACCAGGACGACAATCTCCAGTATCTGCGCGGCCGCTGTCGCGTCGGCGACGCTCGCCGGTGTCGCCGCCGTGCCCGCCGCCGCGGCGCCCGCCGCCAACGAGACCGCGGCCGCCTCGGTCGGGGCCTACTGCGACGTGGCGATGCAGGTTGTCGCGCAGTGGTCCACCGGGTACGGCGTCGTTCTCGCCGTCCGGAACACCAGCGACGTGCCGGTACGGTGGCGTCGACTCGACCTGAGCTTTCCGGGTCCGATCTGGTCGGTGCAGGCGTGGAACGTCAGCTACACCCAGCACGGGCAGCAGGTGACGTTCGTTCCGTCATCCAGCGGCGTGCTCCAGCCCGGTCAGACGGTGACGATCGGCCTGATCTACGCGTCGGGAAGCATCAGCACGCCCCCGCAGCCCGAGGTGACCTGCTCACCGACCTGACGGCTCGGCCACCGCGCGACCTCGCCGGGTGTTCCGCTCGCCGTGCCGCCGCACGGGATTGACCTCGCCCAAGGGGCATGGCCCAGGCTGGGTTGGTGACCGATGCGGATGACATGTTGCCGGGCGAGTTCGGGGCCGCGACGCGCCTGTCGCCGAAGGCGCTGCGCCTGTACGCCGAGCAGGGGCTGCTGGTGCCCGCCGGCGTCGACCCGGTCACCGGGTACCGTCGCTATCACCGGGACCAGATCCCGCGCGGTCGGCTCATCGCCCGGCTGCGTACCTTGAGCCTGCCACTGGGCCGCATCGCCACACTGCTGGCGCTCAGCCCGCAGGCTCGTCAGGCCGAGCTGCGGGCCTGGCTGGCCGCCCAGGAGATCCAGCTTCGCCGCCGGCGTGAGCTGATCGAGGTGCTCGACGCTGCGGCCAGCCCGGTCACCACCGTCCCGAGGTTGCGGATCCGACCGCAACGCAAGCTGTTGTGCCAGGAACGGCGCGTTCGCGTCGGCGAGCTGGATGCCTTCGTCGCCCAGGCGCAGGACCGCGTCCGGAGCCGGCTTCGAGCGGTCGGCCTGCCCGGCACCGGGCCGACGCTGGTGCACTTCCACGGGTTCGTGACCCACGACAGCGACGGACCCGTCGAGGTCGCCGTGCCGTTCAGTGGCTCCGTCGAACCCGTCGACGATCTGCGGGTACGGCTCTCGCCGGCCGGCACCGACGCCTATCTGCCGGTCGCCCAGGCCGACGCCGGGTTTCCCGACATCCTGCGCGCCTACGACGCGTTGGAGGCATGGATGGACGCGAACCGTCTGGTTTGCCTCGCCAGCCCGGTCGAGATCTGGCCGGGCAGCGACGGTGCCGTCCTCGACGTCACCTACCCCGTCTCGACGAGTGAAGGAAAGTGAAGCGTGCACCCCTACATCGGCTCCGGGCCCTACTGCTACGCCAACTCGCTGGCGATGCTGCTCGGCCCGGACGCGCCGTCGCCGTCGGTGATCGAGGTGCTGACCGGATCGCCCTTCGGATTCGCGCTGATCGCCGGCCGGCTGCCCTTCTTCGACCCGTACGGCTGGGATCCCGACCGAGGGCTCGACGACGCGCTCGACCTACTGGGCTGGACCTGCCGCCGGGATGGCGAGGACGACGCTGACCGGGCGTTGGCGATGCTCCGCGAGGCGGTCGAGGCCGGCCCGGTCCTGGCCGGGCCGATGGAGATCGGTTTGCTGCGTCACCTGCCCGGGATGACCGGACCGATCGAGTCGGACCACTTCGTCGTCGTGCTGGAGGTCGACGAGGCGTTGGTCCGCTTCCACGACCCGCACGGCTGCCCCTACGCGACCCTGCCCATCCCGGACTTTCTGGCCGCGTGGCGCGCCGACACCATCGACTACCGGAGCGCCTCGTACCCGATGCGGACCGCATTCCGCCGGGTCCGCGAGGTCACCGTCGAGGCGGCGCTACGCGCGGCCCTGCCCGACGCGGTGACCTGGCTACGCGGACGCGCCGACGTCCCGGTGCCGGCCGGTACGGTCGGCGGTGCCGCCGCCGTCCACCGGTTCGCCGACCAGGTCACCGACGGGCTGGATCCGGCCGTGCGCGATCACCTGGCGCATTTCGCGATCCGGGTCGGTGCCCGGCGGCTCGCTGACGCCGGCACCGCCCTTGCCGGCCTCGGCCACGACCGGGCCGCCGCCGTCGCCACCCGGCAGGCCCGACTGGTCGGCAGCCTCCAGCACGACATCGTGAACGGCCATCCGGCATCCGCAGCCGACACGCTGCGACAGCTCGCGCCGACCTACGACGAGTTGGCCACCGTGCTCGGTTGACGCCGGTGGCGTCACCTGGCGGTCCGGCGCGGAATGGCCGGACAGCCCGTCGGGCGTGTCGGCGGTGGCCGACACGCCCGACGGTGGTGTCAGCGGACGTGGATGTTGGGTTGCGGCGGGGTGCTCATGCGTTGCCGATGAAGAAGCTGGGGTGCGGCGGTTGGTTGTAGGCGGTGTTCTGCCAGGCGACCGCGACCCGGTACTGGGCGTCGTGCATCAGGGTGTAGATCCGCCGGTCGGTCTGGACAGGGGTGGCGTGGATGCGCAGCGCGGCGTTGTCGTCGCGGGGCAGGATGATCTCCTCCCGCCAGTCGCCGAACAGGTCGCCGGAGAGCGACGGAGTGGACTTCGTGCCGTTGACCGAGTGTGCGCCGGAGGCCGTCAGGAGGCGGGTGTCGCCGCCGGTGCCGTACTTGTCGACGCGGTTGCCGTCGAGCAGTTCCCGCACCGGGTCGCCGTCCCACCAGGCCAGAAAGTTGTACGACGAGGGGTTACGGCCCACCGAGCCACCGGAGGCGTTGAACAGGTTGCCCAGCCCGGTGCCGCTGCCCCAGAACTCGCCGCCGGCGTTGCCGGCGTGAATGTCGCCGGCCACGCCGCGGGCGGGGCCCTCGCAGCCGCAGCTGTTGTTCTTCCGCATGATGACGCTGCCGGTGTTGGCGTCGCGCAGCGTGGCGGAGGCGCCGAAGCTCTGCTCGTGGATCATCCAGATCTCCTGGCCGGCCCGGTTGGGCACGAAGTCGCTCACGTGCAGGGCGTCGCCGTGGGCGTAGAAGCCGGTGGTGTACCGGCCGGTGCCGTTGGCGTTGATGGTCATACCGCCGTAGACGACCTCGTCGGTGCCGTTGCCGTCGACATCGGCGATGGACAGCGAATGGGCACCCCGGCCCGTCCACTGCCTTCCGGCGTTGCCGGAGTCGAACTTCCAGCGCAAGGTTCAGCGCCCCGTTGCGGAAGTCCCACGCCGCGATCGTGCTCTTCTCGTAGTAGCCGCGACCCATGATCAGGCTGGGCCGCTGCCCGTCGAGGTAGGCGGTGCCGGCCAGGAACCGGTCACCCCGGTTGCCGTTGCAGTCACCCCAGTCGCAGATGTTGCCGCGGGCGGGCTCGAAGTTCACCATGGACAGCACGGCGCCGGTGAGCCCGCTGAACATGGTCAGGTACTCCGGGCCGGTGATGATGTGACCGTTGGAGTTGCGGTGGTCGGCGTTGGCGTTGCCGATGACCTGCCCGGTGCCGGAGACGGTGCCGTCGCCCGTTCTGACGGCCAGGTCGGCCGGATCCGCCCGGTTGGCCGCCACCGCCCGCCCATGACCCGTTGCCACCGCGTCCGACCTGCTGCCCGGAGGCAGGACGGCACCCAGCTGCCCAGCGGGGTTGGCGGGTTGCTCGTCACGTCGAGCCAGCGGTTGTCACTCCGTCCGCCCACCGCGACGTGTGTCACATATCTTGTCCCTGGGGTGAGCGACTGTCGATCGACGTCCATCCATATAGCGGTGAATCACGAATACATCAGGTGCAGTGTCATCCCGGCGTCGACGTGCGCCAGGTTGTGGCAGTGGTTGGCCCACATTCCGGGGTTGTCGGCCCGAAACGCCACCTCCCAGACGTCGCCGGGGCGTACGTCGAACGAGTCCAGCCACAGGGGGCTTCCCGTCACCGACGTCCTGTTGCGGGACAACACCAGGACGTGATGCCCGTGCAGATGCCAGGGGTGTACCACCATCGATCGGTTCACGATCGTGAACCTGACGATGTCGCCGAGGCGGACGACCTGAGGCGGGATGTCCGGGTCGGTGGCGCCGTTGACGGTGTGGCCGTACCGCGGAAGCAGTCCGCGCAGGTCGAGGCCGCGGTCCAGGACGAGGGTGAAATCCCGGTCGAACCGGGACCACGGCACCGGAGCGCCGACGCCGTAACCGAGCGGATCCAGCACCGGCCATCTGTCGGTCGCCGCCGACACCGGTCCGGTCGAGTAGACCGCACGTCCGTCGACGAACAGCGCCACCGGTGTGGCGGGCGCGGTGAACACCAGGTCGTAGCGTCCACCGGCCGGGATCAGTACGGCGGTGTCCACGACCGGGGTCGGTCCCTGCAGGTCGTATCCGTCGATCGCGACGACCCGGAACGCGGTCCCGGCCAGCGCGTACCGGTGGGTCGTGCTGTCGGTGTTGATCAGCCGCAGCCGCACAGGTTCTCCCACCCCGACCGGCTCCACTCTCGGCGTGGGCAGCGTCTGGCCGGCCAGCGTGTGTACCGGCACCGTGACGTCGACGCCGGTCACCGGCACCGGTCGCACCACCAGGACCCCGTAGAGTCCCTTCTGCACGCCGACGTCGGACACCGCGTGCGTGTGGTACCAGTACGTCCCGGCCTGGTCGGCGCGGAACCGGTAGACGAACTCCTGTCCGGGCAGCACCGCCGCCTGCGTCACGCCGGGCACCCCGTCCTGACTGTTCGGCACGTCGTACCCGTGCCAGTGCAGCGTGACGCCGCGCGCGATGTCCCGGTTGCGCAGCGTCACCTCCAGGACGTCGCCGACGGTGGCGGTCAACTCCGGCCCGGGAACCTGCTCGTTGAAGGCCCACGCCGCGACGTCGCGGCCGCTCACCCGGACCGTGGCGGTCCCGGCCGTCAGGGTGAACCGTCTGGTCGGTTCGCCCACGGTCCGCGCATCCCGATATCCGTGATCATGTGGCATGACCGGAGCCGATCCCGGGGCGGCCAGCCCGGTTCCGGTCACCAGCGCCGCGACCGCCACCACGGCGACCGCCCGGGACACCATCGGAGACGGGCGGGTACCGAGGACGCGCCACGAGGCCACGGTCGCTGCGAGGATTCCGGCGACCGCGAGCAGTCCCACGCCCGCCGACGCCGGATAGCCGTGCAGGAGCGTCACCAGCAGGGCGCCGAGCCCGGCGTACCCGGCGAAGAGCAGTGGCACCGCGGTGGACCGGATGTCGCCCGGGATCCGCAGCAGCCGTGTCCCCGCGACGAGCGTCCCGGCGAGCGACAGGGGAGCGGCGATGAGGGCCTTCTCCGCCGCGAACCACCATCCGGCGCGGGCGAGCGCGGTGATCGTGATCGCCCGGGCGAACGTGGCGAGCAGCGCGACGGCGGCCAGTCCCAGCGCGAGCGGCCGGCGTCGGGCAGCCGACGCGGTGCCGGCGCCCAGCCACCCGGCGGCCGCGAGGACCGCGATCACCAGGTCGGCCGCGAGCAGCGAGCCGGTGTTCATGCCAGCCCCCCTTCCCGGACGGTCACCGCAGTGGCGCCGGCCGGTGCCGGACGGGCCAGCTTCCGCGCCTGCTGTTGGACGGCGACCACGACGTGCACCGCGATGATTCCGTTGAGCGCGTGCAGCCCGGCGGTGGTCAGGCCGAACGGGGTGCTGACGCCCGCGACGTCGGTGGACGCGTTCGCGAGCATGGCGGTGAGCGCCTGCACGACGACGAGTCCGAGCGGCAGGAACGTCAGTCCGACGAGCCGGCCCGGCGCCTTCGCCAGCCCGGCGCACAGGATGGTGAGCAGGGCGAGGACGGGGATGACAACCGTCCCGTTGACGCTGTGCAGGACATACGCGCCTTCACCGGCGGGTTTCGTGAACGCCCCCACGGCGGCGAGGACGAACTGCAGGGCGAACGCGACGAGCAGCAGGGTGCTGACGATGACGAATGCCTTGCGCATGGTGATCTCCTAGGCGTGAGCCGCGGACAGGGCCCGGGCGATGTGGTCGGTGGCCGTGATCGCGCCGTACGCGACGATGCGCACGAGGTCGGCGTCGTCCGGACGGGACAAACGCCAGACCGCGACATCGGCCGGGGTGATCGCGGCGGGGGCGAATGCCGCCAGCAGCGCGATCCGTGTCCCGACCCGGTCCATGCCGGACAGGTCCAGGACAAGTTTGGAGGCCCACTCGGCGGGCCGGGCCGGATGCTGTCCGTCCTCCCAGCGCACCGTGGCCGTGACCGTCTGGCGCGCCACATCGCTCAGCAGGTCACCGCCCTGCGAAGCGGCGTTCCTCAGCGCCGCGTACGCGACGCCCACCGGGCTGTCTCCGGCCCACGCCGGTGGCGCCGTCGGGGCGGCGTCGAGCAGCGGGAGGCTGCGGCCCGGTTCCCTGCGCTCCCGAACCATCCTGGCGTAGAAGCGGCCCTCAGCCGACCGCACCACCGGTGAGCGCGGCAGGCCGCCGGGCAGCAGATCCGGGTCGAGCAGTGCCGAGACGATCCGGTTGATGAAGTGGAGGGCGAGCAGGCTGCCGGTGATCTCAGGGCCGTACGGGCTGGTCCAGGCGGTGCTTCGGGGGGTGCGGCTGGCCTCGGCCCAGGCCGCGAGTTCGGCCTGCCTCGGATCCTGCGGCGCCCCGCCCCGGGCGATGACCTCGGCCAGCTCGTGCCCGCCGTGCGCGTGTAGCAGCATCACGTGGGCGTGGACGCAGAACCGGCAGCGGTTCGCCCGCGACACCGCCGACGCGACGAGCTCGCGGTCGATCCGGGACACATCGCCGGCGAGCAGTGCCTCGCGCATCAGCGCCCAGGTGGCGGCCAGCACGTCGGGCGCCGGCGAGAGCGCCTGGAAGGTGGGGACCGGCCCGAGGAAGTCTTCCCGCAGCTGCTGGTAGACCTCCGCGGTCGGACCGGTAGCAGCTTCGACCGCAGCGGGGATGAAGAAGCGGTATGTCATGGGCTCGATGCTCGTCGCGGTGAGCCGGAAAAACGTCGTGCCGCCGCAGACACTTGCCCGGGTGGGATACCGCGTCCGCAGTACGCCTCGGCTACCGCAGGCGTGGGACGTGTCCCGGTGGCCGCCGGTCTACAGTTCGCTCATGCGCCGCGATCTGCCGTACGCCCTCAGCGGCCTCGTCCTCGGCGGCTTCCTGCTCGGCAACGCCGCGCTCGCGCCGGACGCCGCGCCGGTCCGGGCGATCGACGTGGCTCTGGTCCTGGTCATGGCGGCGGCTCTGGCGGCGTGCCGGCGACATCCGGTGGTGGCGTTGATCGCGGTGACCGCCGCCATGCTGGCCCTGCACGTGCGGGTGCACCCTGGGGCGTCCGCCGGGTTCCCCGTCCTGGGCGCGGTCTACGTTGCCGCCTGGCGGGGACACCGATCGGCCGCCGCCCTGGCCAGCCTCGTCTTCCTCGGCGGATTCCTGGCCCGCGACATCGCCGTCGCGCCCGCCGGCCGGCCCGGCCAGCTGATCGTCGAGCGGACCGCCCTGCTGCTGGGCTGGTTTGTGGCGGCCAACGTCGCCGGGCTCGTCGCGCGGCAACGCCGGGCGTACCTGGAACAGGTCGAGCAGCGGGCGATCGAGGCCGAACGCACCCGCGAGGAGATGGCGTTGCGCCGCGCGGGGGAGGAGCGGCTACGCATCGCCCGGGATCTGCACGACTCGCTGACCCACAGCATTTCGGTGATCAAGGTGCAGGCCGGGATCGCCGTGCACCTGGCCCGCAAGCGCGGCGAGGAACCGTCGGCCGCGCTGCTGGCGATCCAGGAGGCCAGCAGCGCCGCGATGCGGGAACTGCGGGCGACGCTGGACGTCCTGCGCGCACCCTCTGCGGTGGACCGCGTCGGGCTGGGCCGGGTGGGCGAGCTGGCCGAGCG